>NZ_BAAALF010000725.1:0-698 GCF_039528135.1 Kitasatospora nipponensis
GGTTGAACTCGGGCATGGTCCAGGTGCCAGTGCCCCGGTCCCGCAGCCACAGGTCTCCGTCACCGTCGACCACGGTCGGCGGCACCGGTACGGGCTCGGCCTGGTCGGTGGGCTCCCAGGTGACCCGGCCCGGGTGGGAAACGCGGCGCAGCTCGGTGGTGGCCAGCCGCGCTGCCAAGTCACGGGTGGACTCTTCGGCGTCCTTGACCGACGCGAGTCGGAATGCGTCGTCAAGTACGGGCAGGGCTGGATTCTTGCTGCGCTTTGAACTCATACGCTGACTTACCTCCGGTGGGGGCGTCACATCCGTTATGGCACCCGTAGAGAACACGGTATCCGAGGCTGGAGCCGGGCCGACTACGACCACTGTCCAGGTGGAGGCGCTGGAAGACACCGGGCGGCGGGGCTGGGTGGTGAGCTGATCCTGGACGTGGCGCAGCTGCGGGGGCCCGGAGAGGACGTCCTGCTGTGCAGCGCATGCCGTCCCCGTCGTGCAGCACGTCGTCCCGCTGCACGGGAGGTTGTCCCTGGGGTCCGGTCGTGGTGGCCCGCCGAGACGGCGGTGCGGTCCGGGATCGCACCGAGACGTCGATCAGATGTGACGCCGCGTGTGCGCTCTGGGGTCGCGGGTTCAGGCGAGGGCGGTGGCGAGCAGGGTGAAGGCGGCGATGATGACGGCGACGCGGCCGTAGTGGAAG
>NZ_BAAALF010000726.1:0-698 GCF_039528135.1 Kitasatospora nipponensis
CGGCCTACTTCTTCGACGACGACCAGAGCAGCCGGATCACCGAGGAGCTCCAACTCCTGGGCGCACTGCGGGATGCGGGCGTCCGGGACGTCGCACTGCGGGCCGTCTCACTGTCGCCCGAGGGGCTCGGCACGATCAGCGACATGATCGAGATCATCGCTCGGAGAGAGGCCGGATCACACCGTCCGGAATGACTGTCCATCAGACCTTCACACGCCTAGGATCGCTCTCAGCGGGTCGGACATCGCTGACCGTGATCGGACCGGGCCAGGGGGTGGGACTGTGCGGTTTTTCACGGACCGACGGGGGCGGATGCTCTGGCGCCGATGTCGCCGGATGGTGGAGTCCCTCCCGCTGTCGGCACCGTTCGACCCGGAGGAGCTGGTGGCTGCGCTGGCCGAGCGGCGCGGGCGACCGATCGAGCTGATCCAGCTGCCGGTCCGGTCCCGCACCCCCTGCGGCCTGCTGGTCACCACCGACCGGGCCGACTACATCGGTTACCCGAGCGCCACCACGGCATTACACCAACAGCACATCCTGCTGCATGAATTAGGCCATCTGCTGTCCGGCCACGCCGGAACCGGAGGGATCAGCGCCGGAACCGTGCAGGCGCTGCTGCCCAACCTCTCCGAGGAGCTGGTCCAACGGGTGCTCGGGCGCACGGTCTACACCGAACTGCAGGAGCAGGAAGCCGAGTT
>NZ_BAAALF010000727.1:0-697 GCF_039528135.1 Kitasatospora nipponensis
GCCTTCGACGGCGACGCGGACCGCTGCTTCGTCATCGACGAGCGCGGCGAGCCGGTCTCGCCCTCCGCCATCACCGCCCTGGTCGCCGTGCGCGAGCTGGCCCGGGCGCGCGCGGCCGGCGAGCCGAACGCCACGATCATCCACAACCTGATCACCTCCTGGACCGTTCCCGAGGTCGTCGCCGAGCACGGTGGCAAGGCGGTCCGCACCCGGGTCGGCCACTCCTTCATCAAGCAGGAGATGGCCGAGACCGACGCGATCTTCGGCGGCGAGCACTCCGCGCACTACTACTTCCGCGACTTCTGGCGCGCCGACACCGGCATGCTCGCGGCCCTGCACGTGCTCGCCGCGCTCGGCGGCCAGGCCGGCACGCTCTCCGCGCTGACCGCCGAGTACGACCGCTACGCGGCCTCCGGCGAGATCAACAGCGAGGTCGCCGACCAGGCCGGCAAGGCCGCCGAGGTGCGCGCCGCCTACGGCTCGCAGGAGGGCGTCAAGGTCGACGAGCTGGACGGCCTGACCATCGCCGGCGACGACTGGTGGTTCAACCTGCGCGCCTCCAACACCGAGCCGCTGCTGCGCCTGAACGTTGAGGCCAAGGACCCGGCGCGGATGGCCGAACTGCGCGACGCGGTGCTCGCCATCGTGCGCGGCTGACCCACCGCACGATCCACCGCACGACCCGCCTCCGGAGCCC
>NZ_BAAALF010000728.1:0-696 GCF_039528135.1 Kitasatospora nipponensis
AACATCTCCACCGTCTGGAACCAGGCCGCGATGGGCCAGGCCCTGCTCAACTCGACCATCGTGGCCGGTCTTGTGTCGCTCTCCACCGTGCTGTTCTCCACGCTGGCCGGCTTCGCCTTCGCCAAACTCCCGTTCCGGGGGCGGAACATCCTGCTCACCCTGGTGGTGGCGACCATGACCATCCCGCCCCAGCTCAGCGTCATCCCGCTGTACCAGATCATCACCGACCTGGAGTGGGGCAACCAGCTCCAGTCGGTGATCCTGCCCTCGCTGGTGGCCGCCTTCGGGGTGTTCTTCATGCGGCAGTTCCTGGCCGAGGCACTGCCGGTGGAGCTGATCGAGGCCGCCCGGGTGGACGGCGCACGGGAGTTCCGGCTGTTCCGCAGTGTGGCGCTGCCGATGATGGTGCCCGGTCTGGTGACCGTCTTCCTGTTCCAGTTCGTGGCGATCTGGAACAACTTCCTGCTGCCGTACATCATGCTCGGCGACGACTCGAAGTTCCCGGTCACCGTGGGTCTGTACTCGCTGCTCCAGCAGGGCGCCAACGCCCCCGCGCTGTACACCCTGGTGATCACCGGTGCGCTGCTCTCGATCGTCCCGCTGATCGCGCTCTTCCTGGGACTCCAGCGTTACTGGCGCATCGACCTGCTCTCCGGCGCCGTAAAGTCCTGACTGTCCGCCAGCTCCATCTGTTGA
>NZ_BAAALF010000729.1:0-471 GCF_039528135.1 Kitasatospora nipponensis
GATCATGCTCGGACCCAGACCAGACAGGACACCGGCCAAAACCGCTCCACCACCCGCGCGGGTACGCTGCTGCCGTGGTCGAGCCTGAGAAGCCAGTCCCCCCATCCGCGCCTGACGGTCGGACCGCTGGGCAGATCTTGCATGCACGCGGCTGGCGGCAGCCGTTCACCGTTGAGGAGAGGGTCCGGTCCTGGGCTCGGCTAGTGAGTCAGATTGAGACTGGCTACACCGACATGGTGTACGAGTACCTGAACGATCTCTCTCCCCGGAAGTGGCTGCACCAGGCGTGGATCCTGCTCCCGGCCGTAGACATCAACCGGTGGGGAGCGGAGGTCGAACAGCTTGACCGTCGGTTCCGGGATGCAACCGTCTGGGACGACGGCCGAGCCCTCGGTGAGTTCTTCCGGATTGACGAGGACGAGTGGTGGCTTCGCCGGTATCCCAAGGTATTGGTCGGAGCCCTGGCTGATG
>NZ_BAAALF010000729.1:481-695 GCF_039528135.1 Kitasatospora nipponensis
CTTCGGCCCGTCCTCGGGTAGGAGTGCCCGGGATGGCGTGCCCCATCCGTGCCCTAAGGAGCGGGGGTGAGCGGTAAGTGACGGGCAACAGTGGTGTCTGGCGACTGGGTCCAGCACGGGCTAGGCGTGAACATTACTGCACGTCAGAGGCCCCGTAGGCCGGCCAAGTTAGCGAGATTCCCAAGCTTATAGCGCGAGTTCGATTCTCGTCGCC
>NZ_BAAALF010000730.1:0-693 GCF_039528135.1 Kitasatospora nipponensis
GCGAGGGCACCAAGAAGCTGTCCAAGCGCGACCCGCAGGCCAGCCTCACCCTCTACCGCGAGCGCGGCTTCCTGCCCGAGGGCCTGCTCAACTACCTGGCGCTGCTGGGCTGGTCGCTCTCCGAGGACCAGGACCGCTTCTCCATGGAGGAGTTCGTCGCGGCCTTCGACATCGCCAAGGTGAACGCGAACCCGGCCCGCTTCGACCTGAAGAAGTGCGAGTCGATCAACGGCGACCACCTCCGCCTGCTCGCGCCGGACGAGTTCGTCCGCCGCCTGGTGCCGTACCTGCAGGCCCCCGGCCTGCTGCCGGCCGAGCCGACCGCCGACCAGCTCGACCTGCTGGCCAAGGTGGCGCCGCTCACCCAGGAGCGGATGGTCGTGCTGAGCGAGATCGTCAACATGGCGGGCTTCCTCTTCGTCGACCCGGCCGATTTCACGGTGGACCCGGAGGACGCCGCCAAGGTGCTCACCGCGGACGCCCGTCCGGTGCTGGAGGCCAGCGTCCAGGCACTCACCGAGCTGGCGGACTTCACCCCGGAGCCGATCCAGGCGGCGCTGCGCGAGGCGCTGGTGGACGGCCTGGGCATCAAGCCCAAGTTCGCCTTCACCCCGCTCCGGGTGGCCGTCACCGGCCGCCGGGGCTCCCCGCCGCTCTTCGTGTCAATGGAGCTGCTCGGCCGCGCCGAGGCGC
>NZ_BAAALF010000731.1:0-692 GCF_039528135.1 Kitasatospora nipponensis
CGCGACACCAAGGCCGCCGAGCAGACCACCGCCGACTACCGCGACGGCATCCTGCACATCACCACCGCACCGGCCAAGAACCGCATCCTCGGCAACACCGGCGCCATCGAGGTGACCGTCCAACTGCCCACCGGCTCCCGCATCGTCGGGGACTCCAACAGGATCTCGTCCACAGCCATCGCTGCGTCCTCTCGTTCCGGAGGGAGGAATGTCCTCCCCCTCGGACGGACCAACGTGACGACTCATCAGCAAGTCACACCCAGCGACTCCGTCCACTCAATCGAGCGGATTCGCTAAAGCGACACATGTTCACGCGATCTTGTGATCCGACAAATCGGGCGGGGCGATCACGGTTGGATGTCCTTTCCCCCACCCGAGGGGAACTGGCTTCCGGATGCGGCTGACCTGCCGATACCTTGCACCGTTCACTTCAGCCACATCAGTCACATTCGGGGGATTCCCTTGTCCACTCCGCCTCCTCAGCAGGTGCCGTACGGCGCTCCGCCCGTCGACCCCACCGCTGGCATTCCGGCTCAGCCGTTCGAGCAAGCCCAGCAGTTCCAGCAGGGGCTGCCGGCCGGTCCGTTCTGCCGGTTCTGCGGGTCGGCCCCTGCGGTGGAGGCCACCATCCGCGGGCACCAGGGCTTCCTGGTGATCATGAAGTTCCTCAAGCTTCAGGGGCCGTTCTGCCG
>NZ_BAAALF010000732.1:0-352 GCF_039528135.1 Kitasatospora nipponensis
GGAGCCGAAGAGGACGACCCGCAGGAACAGTCCGGGGCCCGGCTCGGTGGAGACCGGCCCGGCCAGCTGGGCGAAGGTGGCGGGGTTCATCAGCGGTCTCTCCTCGGTCCGTACGGCTCGGGCCCAGCGTAGACCCGGACGTACCGGACATCGGACGGCACCCCCGGGCGTACTGTGGGCGGCGGGGACGAGTACACGCGAACAGACGTTGTAGCGAACAGCAGCGGGGGCCGGGCAGAGCCGGTGCCGGCGTCGAGCAGGAGGTACTCAGCACATGACGGACATGACCAAGGACAACACGCCGAGCCGCCGCCGTGAGCGCTTCCCCGGGATCTCCACCCGGGCCTGGGGG
>NZ_BAAALF010000732.1:362-692 GCF_039528135.1 Kitasatospora nipponensis
CGGCGCTGGTCGCCCTGCGGAAGCTGTCCGGCTTCGACGACGTCCTGAAGAAGCTGGCCGGCCTGGTCTCCGAGCGCAGCGTCCGGCTGATGTTCCTGGCCACCGCCGTCCGCACGTCGGAGCGTCAGTTCCCGGAGCTGCACGCGATGGTGCGGGACGCGGCCTACATCCTCGACCTGGAGCAGGTCCCCGACCTGTACGTCACCCAGGACCCCACCGTGAACGCGATGTGCATCGGGATGGACACCCCGATCATCGTGGTCACCAGCGGCCTGGTCGACCTGCTGGACGAGGAGGAGGTCCGCGCGGGGATCGGCCACGAGGTCGGCC
>NZ_BAAALF010000733.1:0-691 GCF_039528135.1 Kitasatospora nipponensis
CGCACCGACTATCCACCCGCCCGCAACGCGGCCCAGGACTGCCTGCTGCTCGGATTCCTGTGGCTGACGTTGGGTTGGCTGCCCCAGTTCGTCCTGGCGAACGTCCCCGCGTCCGCGCCCGAACGCTGGGCCGCGGTGGGTACGGTGCTGGCGGGCTTCCTCTTCCTGTTCGTTCCCGCCTTCCTGTGGACGCTGGAGAACAACGACTCCCACGTGGAACGACAGCGGCGTCGCACCAACGAGCTGCGACAGAGCGGTGACACCCCTGCCGCCCCGCTCTCCCCGGACCTCACGGGCGGGCTCGCCACGGCCCAGTCCTCGGCGGCAAGGTTGCGCTCGCTGCCGGGCCGCATCGCGCAACTCCTGCGCTCCGTCCGGGCCGGCTCCCGCCCCGCATCCGAGGTGGACGAGGAGGAGGTGTTCATCCTCCGCCTGGCCGGCCACACTGCGGTCCAGAACTCTCTGGCCCTCGGCCTCACCGCAGTCTCGGTCGTCGGGGCGATCGGCGTCAGCGCCGGCATGGACCAGAAGGCAGTCGGCGTCGTCGGGCTGTCCGGCGCGGGCTGATTCACTGGGCGCCCGACCTGGTGTCCCGAAAACGAGTCCCCGATGGTCAGGGTGCCGGGCCAGACTCTTGAGGTGGAGGACGGGTGGCCCGGTTCGCACGTCATCTGCCCGGTCTGCGTCTGGG
>NZ_BAAALF010000734.1:0-691 GCF_039528135.1 Kitasatospora nipponensis
AAATGAGATACCTTTCACCCCTGCGCTATCCTGGCGGTAAGGCGCGTCTTGCCCCCTACTTGACACGCCTCATTGAAGCCCAGGAGCCGAAACCGCGTCAGTAAGCAGAGCCCTTCGCGGGAGGTGCCGGGGCGGCCCTTCATCTTCTTTGGGACCGTACCGTGGACCGCATCCATCTTAACGACTTGAACCCGGGTATCGCTGCATTCTGGCGCGCGTCACTCGACCTTCCCAATGAGTTCTGTCGCAAAATTCGAACTATTCCGCTCACAATCGATGAGTGGCATCGGCAGGCCGAGGTCTATGCGAGCCCGTCCGGGCGGGACGATTTTGAACTCGGTTTTGCCGCTTTCTACCTCAACCGTACTAATCGTTCGGGCATCCTTGACGCTCGGCCAATCGGCGGTTTTGAGCAGCTTGGGCGCTGGAAGATTGATGCGCGCTTCAATCGTGAATCGCTTTGCATGCGCATCCAGGCCCTCGCTGACTTGCGACATTGCATCTATATCACCGAGTACGACGCTCTTGAGTTCCTCAATGTCATACAAGACATCGCTCAGGATGTCTTCGTATATGCGGACCCCCCTTACCTCGTCCAAGGGGAAGGGCTGTACCTGCACGCTTTTGACGCCGATTCCCACCTCGAATTGGCGAATCTTCTGGCCGGCGCGGACTTCCCATGGATTCTCAC
>NZ_BAAALF010000735.1:0-691 GCF_039528135.1 Kitasatospora nipponensis
CCCCTTCCACCGGAACACGCTGATCCCATTCCGAACCTTTCCTCTCCTTCGGCCCCGGCGGGTACTCCACCCCGTTGACCGCACCATTTTTCGGCGTGAGGACGGCGTCTATGATCGTGAATCCTTGCGCCCCTACCGCGGACACATCAGTAATGGTGATCGGAACTTCCGCATGGTTGGGGAGGGGTCCATTATTGGCCGTGATCGTCGTCTTTCCGTCCACATGAGGAGCGCACCACTCCATGAGAGGATCGTCATGGGATTCCCCGATGGGCCCGTCGGTGTACACCCGGTCAGAACAAGCGTTGGTGGCGATCAACACCGCCACCAACACCACGCCTACACCGTATCGTTTCATTTAATAATACTGCACACTGAGTGCACCCGGGTCAGCATAAGCGGGATTGGCCTTTGTCCCGCAATACCCACGCCCAGCCGACATGAATTCGAATTCATGAGCAGCTTGCTGGGAGAACCCGGTGCGCGTGGACATATTGAACCCGACGAGGTGGTCCACCTTGGCACCGGTGGTCCACGTTACGGCCTTTTGGGTGGTCTTTATGAATTTAGTTCCTTTTTCTCCTTTGGCACAGTTGGCGCGTGGCTGGTCCGCCGGGACCAGATGGTCTGCAGACCGGATTCGACAGCCGGAGTTTCCGGTGCCAGCAATCGGCTTCACCGTGGAACCGAT
>NZ_BAAALF010000736.1:0-270 GCF_039528135.1 Kitasatospora nipponensis
ACCCTGGTGGCCAGCGCCGAGGCCCCCAGCGAGACCGCCGAGACCAGGCCGAGGCCGAGCAGGACCAGGTCGACCTCCCGGAAGGCGTCGAGCGCCTCCCGTCCGGTGGAGACGGCGCTCACCTTGCACCCGTAGAAGCTCAGACCCTGTTCGAAAATCTCCCTGTCCCGGCTGTCGCTCTCGACGACGAGCACGCGCCACGTGATGTCCGCGCCGATGTCATCGATCGTCTCTGTCATTGGCTGAATGAAGCCATTGGGCATGTTTATG
>NZ_BAAALF010000736.1:280-688 GCF_039528135.1 Kitasatospora nipponensis
CACCCCCGATGCCTACATGTTCAACACTGTGACGGGCGCGAGCCGCGGCACAATGGTTTTAATCAGAAACTTCTCTGTGGTGCGCTCCTGTTTCGCGCGCGAGCCCCGTTGTTCGCGCGCGGTGGTCATTTTACTCGGCGTCGATTATTTCTTGATTCGACGTTTAAGGAGACTGTCTGCATCCTCACATACGCTCTGGCGGTGATCAACGTGCGCCAGTGGATTGGCCGGAAACAGACTCCCCTTCGCGGGCCCTTGCGTGCTTGCGGGATGATGTGGGTCACAGTCGGCGGTGGCGGCAGCATCGTCAACATCGGCACCGTACTGGTGGAGCACGCGATCGCCGGTTTCCCGTGCACGGCCCCGATCGTCAGCAAGGCCGGTGTGCACGCCCTGACGGTCGGTCTG
>NZ_BAAALF010000737.1:0-687 GCF_039528135.1 Kitasatospora nipponensis
CATCGCGCCGCGCCAGGCGAACCGGAGGAAGACCGAACGGCCCGACAGGCCCTTGGCCCGCGCGGTCCGCACGAAGTCCTCGGACAGCTGCTCGACCATGGAGGAGCGCGTCATGCGGGTGTAGTTGGCGGTCCAGATCAGCGAGAGCACGATCCACGGGACCAGCAGGCCGGTGAACCAGCCGATCGGGTCCTCGGTGATCGGGGTGTAACTCGGCTGCTTCAGCCAGTCGGTGGAGTAGACGAAGATCACCAGGGCGAGCGGGCCGGCCACGTAGATCTGCATCGAGGAGGCGATCAGCGAGGCGGCGCTGGCGATCTTGTCGGCGGCCTTGCCCTGCTTGTGGGCGGCCAGCATGCCGGTGCCGATACCGAAGATCAGGAAGACGATGACCGAGCCGACGGTCAGCGACAGCGTGGTCGGGAAGCGGTCCAGCAGGACGTCGGTGATCATCTCCTGCTTGACGAAGGAGTAACCGAAGCAGGGGGCGTCGCAGTGGCCGGCGGAGAAGTCACGGCCGGTGAAGATCCCGCTGAACCAGTGCCAGAACTGCATGGCCGTCGACTCGTCGAGCCCCATGCTGTGCTTGATCAGGGCGAGGTTCTCGGGCGTGCAGACCTTGCCGCAGGAGAGGCGCGCCGGGTCCGCCGGAATGGCGAAGAACAGCGCGAAGGTGACCATGCTGAT
>NZ_BAAALF010000738.1:0-687 GCF_039528135.1 Kitasatospora nipponensis
CTCCCCGTCCGCGGGGTCAGGCGCGGTACGAGGCCCAGGAGTTGGTCATCCGGGTGACCTGGCCCGGGGTGAACTGGGTCATGCAGGAGTCGTAGGTGTAGTCCATGAAGTTCTTGATCGGGTCGAGGCCCGGCTTGCTGGTGCAGGTGTCCCGGCCGGTCGGGCACTCGAAGGCCGCGCTCTTCTCGGCGGGGGTGTCGCTGACGTAGTCGCCGTTGCCGTTACAGCCGCCCTGGAAGGTGTGGTAGAGCCCCATCCAGTGGCCGACCTCGTGGGTGGCGGTGTCGCCCTCGTTGTAGTTGGTCGCCGAGCCGCCGGGCAGCGAGGCGTCCAGCATGACCACGCCGTCGTCCGACGGGTTCGAGTTGTACGAGCTCGGGAAGGTGGCCCAGCCCAGCAGGTCCTGGCCGAGCTTGGCGGTGTAGATGTTCAGCGCGTTGGCGCCGCCCTTGCGCAGGGTGGTCTTCGTGCTCGGTCCACTCGGCGGGCATGCGGAACGTCATGACAACTCTTCTCGTATCAGGGATCGGTGAGGACGGTGCTCAGTAGGCGGACGGCACGGCCGGCTCGGACTGGGTGGCGCAGTGGATGCCGCCGCCCCCGCTCGCGATCGCGTCGATGTTCAGCTGGACGACCCTGCGGTCCGGGTATGCGGCCTGCAGCACCGCGTAGGCCACCCCGTCCGCG
>NZ_BAAALF010000739.1:0-687 GCF_039528135.1 Kitasatospora nipponensis
GACGCGGCCGGCCACGAGCTGATCCCGTTCACCGGCTACGAGACCCCGGGGCTGGCCGGCGGGCTCGGCGCCCACCTGGCCGACTGGGGGCTCCATCTGCTGCTGCCCACCCTGTCGTTGGCGCTCGGCGGGATCGCGGTCTACAGCCGCTACCAGCGCGCCACCATGCTCGACGTGCTCGGCTCCGACTACCTGCGCACCGCCGAGGCCAAGGGCCTGACCAGGAACCGGGCGCTGCTCAAGCACGGACTGCGCACCGCGGTGATTCCGATGGCCACCATGTTCGCGTACAGCTTCCTGGGCATCTTCACCGGCGCGGCCTTCACCGAGACCATCTTCGGCTGGCACGGCATGGGGGAGTGGTTCATCCAGGCGATCAACGAGCAGGACATCAACTCGGTGGTCGCGGTCAACCTGTTCGCCGCGGTGGTGGTGCTGGCGTGCGGCTTCCTGGCCGACCTGCTGACCGCCGCCCTCGATCCCCGGGTCAGGTCCTGATGACTGCCGTCCTGCCGCTGCCCACCGCCGAACTCCCGGCCCCCACCGGACGGTTGCGCCTGGTCACCGGGCGCCTGCTGGCCGCCAAGGGCGTGCTGATCGGTGCGGTGACCGTGCTGCTGCTCTTCCTGCTGGCCTTCGCCGGCCCGTTCCTGACGCCCTGGGACTACGCGACGCCCGACTATCTGG
>NZ_BAAALF010000740.1:0-686 GCF_039528135.1 Kitasatospora nipponensis
CACTCGACGCCGCCGACACCCCCTCGAACAACTGCAACAACCGCTGCAACGGGTCGTACCCCTCACTACGACGGTCGTAGACCAGATCCAGCGCCACCTCCCGCTGCTCCTCGGGAATCCGCGCGATCGGCAGGATCTTCGAGGCGTGCACGATCGCCGAGTCCAACCCCGCCTGCACGCACTCGTGCAGGAACACCGAGTTGATCACCTGCCGCGCCGCCGGCGACAACCCGAACGAGATGTTCGACAACCCGAGCGTCGTCTGCACGTCCGGGTGACGCCGCTTCAACTCCCGGATCGCCTCGATCGTCTCGATCCCGTCACGCCGCGACTCCTCCTGACCCGTCCCCAACGTGAACGCCAGGCAGTCCACCAGGATCGACCCCTCGTCGATCCCGTACTCCCGGCCCAACTGCTCGATCAGCCGCTCGGCGATCGCCACCTTGGTCTCGGCGGTGCGGGCCTGGCCCTGCTCGTCGATGGTCAGCGCGATCAGCGCGGCGCCGTGCTCGCGCGCCAGTGCCGCCACCTTCCCGAACCGGGTGTCCGGACCGTCCCCGTCCTCGTAGTTCACCGAGTTCAACACCGCCCGCCCGCCGAGCAGTTCGAGCCCGGCACGGAGCACGTCCGACTCGGTGGAGTCCAGCACGATCGGCAGCGTGGAGGCGGTCGCCAGACGCCCGGCG
>NZ_BAAALF010000741.1:0-683 GCF_039528135.1 Kitasatospora nipponensis
GCTTCGGCGAGCTCAGCGGGTACCCGGTCCGCCATCTCCCGAAGCGACTGGTGTACCGCGGCATCCTCACCGTACCCGGCCTGTTCGCCCTGCCCCAGCCGACGTCGCCGGCACCCGACACCGGCTCAAACGGAAACTGATGACCCATCACAGAACACCCTGCTCAAACACATATCGTTGCCGTAGAAGGCTGATCACCACTACGGTCGCCATCGAAGGTTGGGTCACCAACGTGGAATGGCGGGGGCGCAGTGCTCGATACGCTGGTGACAACTGCGGCCGGGGCTCTCTCCGCCACGGTGGGCGTCGTGGTCGGGGGCATCGTCACGCGGCGTGCGCAGGACCGGCAGTGGCTCCGCGGCCAGCAACTGGCCGCCTACCAGGAGCTGTTCAGCCACTACGCGAAGTTCACGATGGAGATCGGGCGGGCGCATGCCGACCGTCGAGGCTGGGATCACGACTGGGGGGAGTGGAGTGCGGTCCTGATACGCGTGAGCCTGGTAGCCCCCAACGATGTGGCGACAGCCATTGACGAGTTCGGCCACGCCGTCGATGGCTTCCTGGAGCAAGTAGCAAGGCAGACCGATCCACTGACGAATCCGTTGAGCCCGGAGGAGTTCCGCGCGGCCAAACAAGAACCGGCCCAGGCACAGATACGACTCGTCAACGCCATCCGACGGTCG
>NZ_BAAALF010000742.1:0-683 GCF_039528135.1 Kitasatospora nipponensis
CTGCTGTTTCTGGCGACCAACCAAGCCGTCACCGAGTTCGCCACGAGGTACGACCTGGACCCCAAGGCGGACGCCGAGGGCAACCTGTCGGTCAACCTCACCTTCGGCCCGATCGTCTACCACGTCTACGGCTACGTCGACTTCAACGCCCACTGCGCCGCGAGCGACGAGCGCCAGGCGCGGACCTGGGCGGCCGGGCAGGGCCTGGAGATCGTGGCGAAGCCGAACGACGAGCCCAGCCAGGCGCCGGCCCTGAGCGCCGGGCCCGAGCAGCCGGCCGCGGTGACGTCGTGACGGGCCGTCGGTTGCGGGCCCTGCTGGGCCTGCGGGTCGTGCGGATCACGGATCCGGTGAACGCGCTGGAGCTGGTGCGGCCCGACGGCACGGGCTGGTACCTCTGCCCGATGCCGGCTCGCCGCGAGCCGCAGCCGGAGCCCCCGCCGTTGCTGACGGTGCTCGGGGCGCCGGTGCTTACCGGTGTTGTCCTGCCCGGCCGGAGCGCCCGGCCGTGACCGGCCAGGAGCTGGGCGTGCTGACCGCCGAGCAGACGAGCGCTCTGGAGCGGGTGGTGGTCGAGCACATCGCCACCGGCTGCGGCTCGGTCGGCGTCGCGCAGTCGCTGATCCTGGCCGCGCCCGGGCCCGGCCACGAGGGGGTCTTCGCCTCGCGTGCCCTCCAGGGCC
>NZ_BAAALF010000743.1:0-682 GCF_039528135.1 Kitasatospora nipponensis
CACCAAGATCTTGTAGGACAGGTCCTGCCTGGGGCTGACTTCTCCGGGGAGCAGAGAGACGGCAGAGTTGACAAGATCGGCCACGGAACAAGCATGGCGAGCCTGATCGCCGGTCGAGGACACGGTGCCAAGGACGGGATTATCGGTCTTGCGCCGCACGCCAAGATTCTTCCCGTCAGAGTCAACATGTCCCCCCTGGGTGAGGTGGGAAGCGGCGGCGAAGATCGCATTCCGGAGGCTATTCGCTACGCCGTGGACAAGGGCGCCAAGGTCATCAACATGTCCCTGGGAGGTGGTGCTGACAAGAAGGTCCGAGAGGCCATCCAGTACGCCATCGACAAGGATGTGGTTGTGATTGGGGCCTCGGGGAACACCGGAAATCGGGGAACCCCGGTGGACTACCCCGCAGCTGTTCCCGGCGTCGTTGCCGTGGGTGCCGTGGACAGGGACGGGAAGGTCTGGGAAAAGTCGAACCGTGGCCCCGAAACGACACTGGTAGCGCCCGGAGTCGACATCTACTCGGCCGGCCACCAGTCGGCGACGGACTATCGCACGGGCAATGGGACTTCTGATTCGACCGCATACGTCTCCGCGATCGCGGCGTTGGTGCGCTCGAAGTACCCGGAGCTGTCGGCCGGTCAGGTCATCAACCGGCTGATCAAGTCGGCGGTGGTCCCGGCAG
>NZ_BAAALF010000744.1:0-681 GCF_039528135.1 Kitasatospora nipponensis
GTGCAGATCGCCCACCGCTACATGCCGGGCGACCGGCGGGCCGAGGTCGGCGGCGACTGGTTCGACGCGATCCAGCTGCCCGGCAGCCGGGTCGCCCTGGTGGTCGGCGACGTGATGGGCCACGGCCTGCACTCGGCCGCCGCGATGGGCCGCTTCCGCACCGCCATGCAGACCCTGGCCGCGCTCGACCTGCCGCCCGGCCAGCTGCTGCGCCACCTGGACAACCTGGCCCACAAGCTCGGCGACGACCACCTGGCCACCTGCCTGTACGCGGTCTACGACCCGATCAACCGCACCTGCGAGCTGGCCAGCGCCGGCCACGTGCCGCCGGTGCTGGTGCACCCGGACGGCACCGGCGAGCTGCTGGAGATCCCGGCCGGCGCGCCGATCGGGGTCGGCGGGGTGCCGTTCGTGGCCAAGAAGATCGACGTCAGCGACGGCTCGATGCTGGTGATGTGCACCGACGGCCTGGTCGAGGTGCGCGGGGGTGACATAGGAGCCGGCCTCGCGGCGCTCTGCGGGAACCTGATCGATCCCAAGCGGAGCCCGGAGGAGGCCTGCGACACGGTGCTGGACCGGCTGCACTCGGACGACCGCAAGGACGACGTGGCCCTGCTGGTGGCCCGCTTCGACGGCGTGGCCGAGACCGAGGTGGCCACCTGGACGCTGGCGGTGGACAAG
>NZ_BAAALF010000745.1:0-681 GCF_039528135.1 Kitasatospora nipponensis
GTGTGCCGGAGGTCGGCCAAGGCGTCCAGCACGGTGGGCAGTTCGCGGAAGGCGAGCAGTCCGGGGACGTACGGGAAGCTGATCCGCCCGGTCGCGGTGGTCTCCTCCACGACGGCCAGGGTGGACAGTGAGAGCAGCACCGCCGCCGCGACCACCACGTCCCGGTCGTCGTCGTAGGCCACGTCCACACCGGCGATCAGGGCGTGGGGGGCCGGGCCGGGGCCGGACGGTTCGACCAGGCCCCGCAGGCGCTGCTGCACGGCGAGGGCCTCGGCCTCGGTGGTGGGCCAATCGGCGGGCATGGGCATGGACTTCCCCCAGGTGACTACGGCTGTTCGATGCCACCGTACCGAGCACGCGAGTGAGCCCGTGCGCCCCTGCGCCCCCGCTGTCGGCCGAAGGCGTACTTGTCCGGACCGAGCGCTGGGTACACCTTGGTAAGGCAAGGCTTCTCCCGGCGGCGCAAGACTCGTGCGAAGGACGGTCCTGGCATGTCCCGTCCCACCATCGCCCAACCCCTCACCGGCACCCTGACCGTGGTGCCCGCCACCGCGGTGCTGCTCGCCGTCTCCGGGTCGCGGGGGGTGTTCGAGATCGCGGTCCTGGTGGCCTTCGCGGTGGCACTCGGCACCCTGGCGGCCGCGCTGTTGGTGACGGTCTCGGCACAGCGGCGGGCGGCCG
>NZ_BAAALF010000746.1:0-680 GCF_039528135.1 Kitasatospora nipponensis
AGGCGGGTGGCGAGCAGGGAGTGGCCGCCGAGGTCGAAGAAGCTCTCCTCGGCGCCCACGCTCTCCAGGCCCAGCACCTGGGCGAAGAGCCCGGCCAGGATCTCCTCCCGCGGCCCGCGCGGAGCCCGCGAGGTCGCCGTGTACTGCGGACGCGGCAAAGCCGAACGGTCCAGCTTGCCGTTGCGGTTCACCGGGAACTCCGCCAGCACCGTGAACGCCGAGGGCACCATGTGCTCCGGCAACAACGCCGACAACTCCCGCCGCAGCACCCCCGCTTCGAGGGACCGACCACCGGCCGCCACCACGTACGCCGCCAGCCGCCGACCACCCGGCAGATCGGCCCGCGCGATCACCACCGCCTGCGCCACCCCCGCACAACGGCCCAGCGCCGCCTCCACCTCACCCAACTCCACCCGGAACCCCCGGATCTTCACCTGATCGTCCACCCGACCCAGGTACTCCAACCGACCCGCCCGGTCCCACCGCACCAGATCCCCCGTGCGGTACATCCGAGCCCCCGCCTCGAACGGGCACGCCACGAACCGCTGCGCCGTCAGATCCGCACGTCCCAGGTACCCACGCGCCAGACCCACACCCGCCAGGTAGAGCTCACCCACCGTCCCCGGACCCACCGGACGCAGACCCACATCCAGCACATAGGCACGGGTGTTGGCCAGCGG
>NZ_BAAALF010000747.1:0-679 GCF_039528135.1 Kitasatospora nipponensis
GGCGGCCGGGTGGTGAACCGGTTCGGCCGGCCGCTGGTGGTGGCCCGGGTGCGCGCGGTCTCGGCGGTCGAGCAGCGCTCGGCGCGGGCCGCGGTGGTCCGCACGGTGGCGGTGCGCGCGGCGGTGCTGGCGCTGGCCTCGCTGAGCGCGGCCGGCTGCATGGAGGTGGGGTCGGGTGGTGACCAGGTTCCCGCCGGGCACGCCTCCGGGTCGGCCAACCCCTCCGCACGGCCCTCCGGCACGGCGGCCGCCGGCCAGGGGCGGGCCGGCTCGGCCGCGCACCCGGAGCGCGCGCCGGGCGCGAAGGGCGAGAGTGCGGCGGACGCCTCGGTGACGGCCGGCACGGGCGGGGTGGCGGTGCCCGTGCTGGCACCGGTGAACGATCCGAGCCCGGGGGTGTCGCCGGCGCCCGCTCTGCCCGCCCTGCCCGGCGGGGTCGTCGCGGTGCCGGCCCCGCCCGGTGGAGCGGCCGCGGCCTCCGGTGGCGCCGCCGCGACCGGTGGGCAGAGCGGCGGGCACGGTACGGGTGGCAGCGGCGGCAGCGGGGCGCCGGGCGGGGCGGGCGGCGCCGCGGGCACGGCGGGGTCGACGACGGGCGGCACCGGTGGTGCCGGGACGGTGACCGGCGGCGTGATCGGCGGCGCGGTCGAGGGCGGTGGCGCCGCGGGCGGTGCGGGCC
>NZ_BAAALF010000748.1:0-679 GCF_039528135.1 Kitasatospora nipponensis
CCGACGTGTGACCGTTCCTAACCAGTGGGCAGGAGTGGGTCTTGGACCCACGTCCTGGCACTGCGCGGATCCCGAACGGTTTTGGGTGCGCTGGTCGCCCGCGTTCTCGTTGTCCCCGTCCGGCTGCGTGCATCGTGTGCACGCTCCGTGGTGGGGTGGCGGGTTTCCTCACGCCCTCGGGTGCCTGGTTGGGCCTGGACGGTCCGATGCTCGTGCGCATCGCTCTGGTGCGCACGGGGCGGTGTCGTCCGTCGCCGGACCGGGTGTCCGAGGGCGCGTCGTCCGATGGCGACAGCGGCGCTGTCGTGTCGGGTGGTGGTGCGCCGTGGGGTGGCGAGTGGCTTCTGCCAGTGCTGTGCACCCCAGACGCTGGTGTAGGCGGGATCGACCGCGACGATGGCCAGGCCGCTCTCGGCGGCCATCGACACGAGCCGGGCCTTGAGCTTGCCGGTCGGTATGCCGGAGATCAGCTGGCGGAACCGCTTCTTGCGGCCGTGCTTCTCCCGGGTGGTCTCGGCGGTGAAGTCGAGGTTCTCCAGGCCGATGGCGTTGACGCCGCAACGTTTGCCCCAGTGGAGGAGGCGGGTGATGGCGTGTCGGATCTGCGCGTCGCGGTGATCGGCCGACCCGCTCAGGTCGTAGGGGAAGCGGTGCGGGTTGCCGACGGGGTTGCCGTGGA
>NZ_BAAALF010000749.1:0-678 GCF_039528135.1 Kitasatospora nipponensis
GGAAGCTGAAGCCGGTCTGCTCCTCCTCGGCGACCCCGCCGACCAAGCTGAACGCGCGCACCCTGCCCGGCGTACCGGCCGACGCCACCGACGTGGTGCTGAACGTGACGGTGACCGAGCCCGAGCAGCCCGGCTACCTCTCGATCAACAGCTACACCGGCACCTCGAACCTCAACTTCGCCAAGGGCGAGACGGTGGCCAACCAGGTGATCGCGGCTCCCGACTCGGAGGGCATGATCTGGTTCTGCACCGGCGCCGGTTCGCTGCACGTGGTGGCCGACATCTCCGGCTACTACAGCCCGAGCAGCAGCGGCAGCGTCTTCACCCCGGTCCCGCCGGTCCGTCTGACCGACACCCGGGAGGACCCGGCCGGTTCCCTCAAGCCCGAGGAGACCCGCGCGGTCGCCACCAAGCTGCCCGCCGGAGCCACCGGCGCGGTCCTCAACGTGACCGCCGCCCGCTCCACCACCGGCAGCTACCTCACCCTCTGGGGCGACGGCACCACCCGCCCCGGCACCAGCAACGTCAACTTCCCGCCCGGCCGGATCGTCGCCAACCACGTGACCACCCCGCTCGGCACCAACGGCAGGTTCGACATCTACAACCGCAGCGGCGACACGGATGCCGTGGTCGACATGTTCGGCTACTTCTCCAACCCCTAACCGCAACAACCCCCTT
>NZ_BAAALF010000750.1:0-678 GCF_039528135.1 Kitasatospora nipponensis
CGAGGACCGCATCGAGCACCTCGTGTTCCACCCCCGCGCCGAGCCCGCCCCGGTGCTGGGGGTGTATCTGCTGGCCGACAGCCTGGCGGAGGCGGAGCGCAGGGTCGCCCTGGTCTGCCACCGCGCCCTGGGCGCCGTACCGCAGTTCGCCGGGTGGCGGGCGGAACCGTCCACGGCACCGATGGTGGTGCCCTTCTACGAGCAACTGCTGGCCTCTTCCGGCCTCGCTGGACGGAACGGTCCAAGGACGTTTCCGTCCACCTGAAAGCCCTTCCACCCAGGCTGAGCTGCGACGAAGCTGGTACTCGCCAGCAGGGAACACCACCCGGACGGCAACCGGACGAAGCGTCACCGCGGACCGCTGAGCCCGAATCCACCGACTCGCACGCACTCCTGAGGATTCATCATGCTTCGCACCGTCATCGCCAAGACCGCCGCGGTTGCCACCATCGCCCTCGCCGTCCTGCTGCCGCTCAACGCCGGGGCCGCCACCGCCGCCACGACCGCCGCCCAGCCGGCCCCCGTCGTGGTCACGGCCAACGACCTCATCTGGGGCTGACCAAGCCGCCCCACCCGCTCCACCCGCTACGCCGCGCCGACCGCTGCTCCTGCAGGGCAGCCGTCCGACGCGCGGCCCGCCCACTCACTTGCCTCAACCTCGTAATCCAAGGGGAATTC
>NZ_BAAALF010000751.1:0-677 GCF_039528135.1 Kitasatospora nipponensis
TGCCTCGGTGACTACGGCGTAGTCCGCGCCGATCGTCGGTGGCTGCTGCGGGGATGACTGGGTCGGTCGGGGCAGGGTCGCACGCAGGGCGGACCCACCGTGAGGCAGTGGGATCGCCGACGGCTGGGGCTGCACTGACTTGGGAGTTGGGTCCCACGGCGGTCGGAAGCCGAGCTGCTCAACGGGCAGGTGAAGTACGTGAGTCAGGAGCCGCTGGTAGTCATCCTGCGGCCAGGGCGGCGTCTCGGACTCCCAGCGTCGGATCTGACGGGTGCTCACCACGATGTGTCCCACGCCCAGCTGGCGAGCGGCTGCGCTGAGCGCGTCTGCGAACGCCTGTTGGGAGCTCAGCCCTGCGGCCTGGCGAGCTGCCTTGAGAGCGATGTTTCCGGAGGGTCGGGTCACGGTGGCCTCCTGTGAGACTGACGGTCACTCAACCGTACTGGCCGAGCGGACAGTTAGGGGCCTCATGACTCGATGATGCGTCCGATCAGTCCGCAAGGAGTCCTCCAAGCGTCCTCGATGCGGCCTTTAGGGCGTCCATCCTGGGGTCGACGATGAATCCAACACACCAGGTGGCCAAAAGATTACTCACTGTGGGGGGACGATCATGACCGAGCGGGTACAGCTCACCCCCGAGCAGGCAGCCGGGACCGCGTGCAGGCACTGCGCATCCC
>NZ_BAAALF010000752.1:0-676 GCF_039528135.1 Kitasatospora nipponensis
GGTCTGCGTCCATGCCCAGGATATTCAGGATTGCTCGGTGAAGCAGCATCCGGACTACAGAACATTCCGAAAATCTGCCGTGCCATCCGGCATCAAATTGACATCGGGAACCCGATCCCATCTCTGGGAATCCATGGTTGCACTAGGAAGGCTCTGCGACATGGACAATGACGACAGGTGGAGCATGGTGGTTCTGGACTGCATCTCCCCCGTTCTTCGGGCAAAATCCTGGAAGATCTCTCGGGACTTCCACACCGACCGAGAAGAAGTCCAGTCGGACATGGCGGAAGCGGCGATCATCACGTGGACAGAGACCGCACAAGGATTTCCCCCCAAAACAGTCAGGGGCGCCATGGTGAAATCTGCCTTCTCCGCCGCCTACGACCGAGCGAAGGTCACTATGCGCGAGACTTCCCGGTTCGATATGGAATCACTCCGCCTGCCGGCTGCTCCGAGCAAGCTCTCGGCGCGGGGCGGGGTGCCTTTCATCAGGGTTACTGATGCACAGTCACCTGAGATGGCGGCGGTCATCCGGGGTGAGCAGTACGGGTCCTGGTTCTACGAGCACAATTACATGGACCGCACAATGGCCCTCCACGAAAGTGTCCGGTCCGGTCACTTCTCCGGAGGGCTCTTTTCGGCGCCGGGCGAAGAGGCGGCGGCCCGCCGGATCACC
>NZ_BAAALF010000753.1:0-676 GCF_039528135.1 Kitasatospora nipponensis
ATCGAACCCCCGGCTCACCGCTTTGGAGGCGGTTGCTCTCTACCGGACTGAGCTATACCCGCACGAGCCACCCGGCCGGACTTGAACCGGCGACATCCGTCATCTGCCGGTGCTCTGCTGGTCTGAGCTACGGGTGGTCGTTGGTCCTGATTCTGTGGCACGGCCTGCGCAAGGGCCACAGGTTTTCGGGCCCCGTGCCGTTGTGAGCCCTACCGGCTGTCAGGTGCCCTTCACGCCACGGCCCCTGTGCACCGCCGTCATTTTCAGCGCAGCGGCCCGAACCCGTCCGGGAGCTGTTGGTGATACTCGTGCTGGCGCTCGGGCTGCTGGTGGGCAGGCTGGTGCTTCGGCGCTGCGGTGGTACTCGGTACCGTCCTCGGAGCGCTGTGTGCCGCTGCCGATGATCCGGAGCGGGTGAGCTGACGTCCGATCAGGCGACGGTCGAGTGACCGTGGATCATCGACATGAGCAGCCCGTGGGTCTCGGCGTCGGCGGCCACCACGAGTCCGCGGCCGGCCGGTCCGACCGGGGCGCTGTCGATGCCGGTTACCACGCAGCCGGCGGCCCGGCAGAGTGCGATCCCGGCGGCGAAGTGGACGCTCGAGGAGAGGTCGCCGCCGTCGGTGACGTACGCGGCGCGCTTGCCGGCCGCGACCCAGGCCAGGGCCAGCGTGGT
>NZ_BAAALF010000754.1:0-675 GCF_039528135.1 Kitasatospora nipponensis
ACCTGCTCGATCTTCGGCTGCGGCAGCGGGATGTCGGCCAGCATGGTGCCGATGAAGGAGAGCTCCGCGTACAGCCGGATCTTGCCCGGCATGAAGCGCAGCGGTGTGATGGTCCGCAGTTTGCCGCCGGTCCGCGCCCTCACCTTGGCGCCGATCTCCTTGGCCGCCGCCTGGTACGCCGTCAGCTGGGCCCTGGCCTCCGTCTCCAGGCCGAACGGTGCGGCGTTGAGGACGAAGTTCTCCTTCCACGGGTAGCCCGGGCGGATCGAGAACACCGTCGGGGCGATCTTCGAGAGCGCCGCGTACTGGTCCTGCGCGCGCAGCTGGCTGCCGAGGATCAGGTCCGGCTTGAGGGCGGCGATCGCCTCCAGGTTGAGGCTGGAGATGGTGCCGACACTGGCCGGGGTGCCGGCCTGTCCCTTGAGGTAGCCGGGCATGGTCTTCGACCCGTCGGTGAACGCGACGCCGACCGGCTGGATGCCGAGCGCCACCACGTTGTCCAGCTCGCCGGTGTCCAGCACCACCACCCGGACCGGCTTTTTCGGGATCTCGGTGCTGCCCATCGCGTGCCGGACGGTGCGGGGGAAGACCCCGGCCGCCGCGTCGGTGCCGAAGCCCTTCATCTTCCCGATCACCGTGGCGTAGTCGTCACCGCCCTGGGTGACCGACCTCTGG
>NZ_BAAALF010000755.1:0-675 GCF_039528135.1 Kitasatospora nipponensis
TCAGCTCCAGCCACCGCAGGTCCGCCTCCAGGTGGAACAGCGCGTGGTCGCAGATCAGCTGGTCGGCCAGATCGCCGTCCTCCTTGCGCCGGGTCAGCGCGCGCATCTGCCGCAGGTGCTCGGTTCGTTGCAGGTCGAGCACCTCCGCCGCCGGACGGTCGGTCAGCAGCGCCAGCACCACCTTGGCGTACAGCGTGTTCTGCAGGTACGGCTCCGGGCTCTCGGCCCGGGCCAGCCACTCGCCGACGTCGGTCACCCCGGCCTCGGTGATCGCGTACCGCTTCCGCTCGGGGCCGTCCCCCGGCTCGACGCCCTCGACCTCGACCAGCCCGCTCTTCAGCAGCCGGGACAGCGTCGAGTACACCTGCCCGTAGTGCAGCGACCGGGTGCGGCCGAACTGCTCGTCGTAGGCGCGCTTCAGGTCGTAGCCGTGGCGCGGCTGGGACTCCAGGAGGCCGAGGAGGATCTGACCGAGTGACATGGTCCGCACTCTACCCAGCGTGTATAGCGCGGGTTCATAGTCGGGCGCGGCGGGTGAGCGGCCGCGTCGTACGGCCGGATCGGGGAACGGACCCCGCCCGGCGACGGCGGCAGGCAACGGTGGGGCCGAAGAGCCGGTCGGACCAGGGGGAGTGGCGTGCTCGATCCGCTGTCGATGTCGGCGGTCACCGTGGT
>NZ_BAAALF010000756.1:0-675 GCF_039528135.1 Kitasatospora nipponensis
CCGACGTCGAACGCGCACGCGGCAACGCGGCGGGACGCGGACTGGCCCACCGGGCGACCTTCGTCGAAGGTGACGCCAGGGAGCACCTCTCGCCCGCCGACCTCGTCATCAGCTCAGGGGCGTATCAGGCGTTCGGCACCATTCCGGACGCACTTCAGGCCCTCCGGCCGTTGGTGAACCCGGGCGGTCGGCTGCTGTTCTCCTGCGAGATCTGGGAACGCACCCCGACCGCCGAGGAACTGACGAACCTGTGGCCCGGCAGCACGGTCGACACCTGCCTCCACCTGCCGGACCTCGTCGATCAGGCCGTAGCAGCAGGCTTCCGGCCGCTGGGCATCGAGACGTCCACCCGCGGCGAGTGGGACAGCTTCGAGTCCGGGTTCGCCGCAGACGCGGAGGAGTGGCTGCTGGCCAACAGCAACCACCCGGAGGCCGACGCCGAGCGTGCCAGGCTCGACGCGCACCGCACCACCTGGCTGCGAGGATCTCGCGAGGTCGTGGGATTCGCGTTCCTGACGCTCGGAGTCCCGACGGACACGCCCCGAACCGCGGAACGGCCGTAGGTGGCGGTGGTACTGCGACGGGAGCCGGACTGCCCTCGTCGACGTGGATGCCGGCAGCCATGACGAGACGGCGCTGACGTGGCATCGGCCCGGCTTCTGGGAGGGAGCCGGG
>NZ_BAAALF010000757.1:0-674 GCF_039528135.1 Kitasatospora nipponensis
CGGTGGTCTGGGGCATCGTCAACGGCAGCTAGGACGGCTGGACCGACGGCCGGATCGTGGGCGCGTTCGCCGCGGCCGCCGTGCTGCTGGCCGCCTTCGTGGCCTGGGAGCGCCGGGTCGGTGAGGACCTTGGCCTGGGCGGCCTGCGAGAGACCGGTCTGGCCCCAGTCGAGGTCGGCGGTGCCGTCCAGCTGACGGGCGTCCATGTCGTCGGCGTTGGTGGTGATCGTCAGCTTGACGACGTCCGGCAGCGCCTTGCGGAACGAGTCGGTGGCCGGGTCCCAGTGCTCGTTGCGGACCAGCTCGTAACCCTTGCCCCGCTCGGCCGACTTGAACTTGTTCGGGCCCGAGGAGACCGGCTTGTCACCGTACTTGGCACCGGTGTCCAGCTTCTGCGGCACCGGCGAGGCCGAGCCCATCGCCAGCAGGTACGGGAAGGAGGAGTCCGCGTCCTTCAGGTGGAAGACGATGGTGTTGTCGTCCGGGGTCTCGACCGTCTTCAGACCCAGCTTGTTCGGGTCGGTGTCGGTGTAGGGACCCTTGTAGTCCTGGCCCTGGTCGAGCGAGTTGATCAGGTAGGTCGGACCACCGGCGACGACGTCCTGCGCGAAGATGCGCTCGATGCCGTACTTGATGTCCTTGGTGGTGATCGCCGAGCCGTCCTCGAACTTCAG
>NZ_BAAALF010000758.1:0-674 GCF_039528135.1 Kitasatospora nipponensis
CGTGAACAGACACACTGGCATCCACCTGCAGTGACCACCGAATGGCGGCAGCGCGGTGCGGTCATCGCCCCGGCGCGCAGGCCGATTTGTCGACCTGTCACGCGCCACCCCAGCGCACTCACCCGTCACGCACGCCCCCTGGCGCACGATCCAGCCATTCCGGCCGGAGTGTGCGGCGATCGGCCGAATCCATCGGACGGTGATGTGAATGACGGAAATTCTGTCAGTCCTAAAAAGATGGCGGGCCGGTCCCCAGGGGGCGTGGGGTCCGACCCGCTGGTTCAGTGGGCGACGAGTTCCTGACGACCGATCAGCGGCGGGTCGGTGGCCCGGTCTTCGCCGCCCCGGGCGCCGTGCAGCCACTCGACCTTCCGGTACAGCTCCTCGGGGGAGAGCACGGCCAGCATCGCGTTGCGCTCACCGGCCCGCTCACCGGCCGGGTGGTACAGCCGGCGGCCCAGCTCCCGGGCGAGCAGCTGGGTGGCGGCGGTGCGCTCGCGCCGCTCACCGGCGAACGTCTCGAAGCGCTGCTCGAACTCCCCGGCCTCGGTGCCGATCAGCCGGCCGAGCTCGCCGAGCAGCTGACGGCCGATCAGCACGTCGTACGGGTCGGGTCCGGCACTGCCGCCGACGTGGGTGGGGACGGTGTCACTCATGGGGGCTTCAACTCCAGT
>NZ_BAAALF010000759.1:0-674 GCF_039528135.1 Kitasatospora nipponensis
TGTTCATCTCCGGCGCTCCGACCGCCGACTTCCCCGCCGACGGCCTGCACCTGCACGCCACCGACGGCCCGGGCGAGTGGCTGCTGCGCGCCGTCGACGGCGGCTGGCAGGTCGGCACCGAGCACGCGAAGGGCGCGGTCGCGGTCCGGGGCTCCGCCTCCGACCTGCTGCTCCTGCTCTGGCAGCGGCGCTCCGCCGACCAGCTGGAGGTCTTCGGCACGGCCGAGGACCTGGCCGCCGTCCTGGCCCCGTTCGTCCGCAACTGACCGCTGCGGCGGTCCGGTTACTCGTTGACCAGGACCGGCACCGAGAGCACCGCGCTGGCCGGGGTCCCGGTGAGGCCGGTGGCGGGTACGGCGAAGTCGATGCCCTCGCCCTCGGCCCGGCGCTCGCCGTGGCTCACGCCGGCCGTCTCCTCCTCCTGGTAGTGGAAGCTGCCGGAGCCCAGCAGCCGGCCGCTCGCGTCGTAGAAGGCGGCCCGCACTTCCAGGGCGAGCAGGTCGCTGACGTCCGAGGTGATGGCGAGGTGGCCGGTGACGGCCGTGGCCTTCGGGTCCAGGCGCAGGCCGGTGAAGGTGAGCCGATCGGTGAACGGGCCCTGCTCCAGCCGGACTTCACCGGCGGCGGCCGGGCTGCCGACGACGGCGGCCGGGGCGGGCGCCTCGCGCGGGGCG
>NZ_BAAALF010000760.1:0-674 GCF_039528135.1 Kitasatospora nipponensis
ATCATGATTCGGTGAATCTCTATTCGGTGAAACCGGGCTCAGTATGCTGAGGCCCGGAGCGTGGCGTCAAGAGGACAGGGAGTGGACCAGGTGGGAGTGCGCAAGGAGCGGGCGGCCGAGACCGAGGCGGCCCTGAAGGAGGCGGCCCGGCGGGTGTTCGTCGAGCACCGCTACCTGCACACCAAGATCACCAACAACACCCGGGCCGCCGGGCGGGCCACCGGCTCGTTCTACGACCACTTCGCGAGCAAGGACGAACTGCTCCAGGCCCTGTTGGGGGAGATGGGCGAGCAGGCCGACCAGGCGATCGCCGCCGACGGCCACGACCGGGAGCACGACCTCTCCGACCAGGAGCAGCTGCGCGCGCACCTGGCCGTCTCCTGGCAGGTCTTCCGCGACCACCTCCCGGTGGTGATCGCGCTGACCCAGTCGACGATGGCCGAGCCGCCCGGTTCGGGCCGGGCCTGGGCTGCGCTGGCGGCCGAGACCGCGGTGTTCCGCGACCACCTGGAGTACATGCGCGAACAGGGCCACCGCCTGCCGGGGGAACCGGAGTTGGTGCCCCCCGCGATGGGCGGCATGCTCTCGATGTTCGGCTACGCGGTGCTGACGGCGGGTGAGCACGGCCCGGGCGCCACCGACGGGGAGATCGTCGACACCCTCACCGCGCTGCT
>NZ_BAAALF010000761.1:0-673 GCF_039528135.1 Kitasatospora nipponensis
AGGATGATGATGCCCTCGGTCCGCAGCTTGGGACGTGCCCGGCTCTTGCTGCCTTCCCTGACCCTGGCCATGTAGTCGACCTGCTGGGCGGGGGTGCGCACCACTCCCCGGCCGATGCGCCTGTCGTGCACCAGTCGGAAGAGCTGGTTCAGCCGGGCCTGGCCCTTGCCTGTGCCCGGGATGAGGATCCGGGCCCGGACGTCGCTGTCCAGGTGGAGCAGGACGTTCTCCGGGAGCTCGGCGTCTCGCCACAACCAGACAATCTGGTCCCGGTGCTCTGCTTTGATCGTGAGCTTGAGATCACGGTTGGATCCGGAGTTGAGGATCTCTTCGCGTATCCGGACCAGCCCAGCACTCCAACGACTCCGGTCATCGTCTGCGGAGACCACCAGGCAGATATGGCCAACCGCCTCCGGCGGGATCATCCATGCCCCGAACTTCTGAGAGTACTTGCAGTCCACGTCGATGCCTGCGATCTGATAGTCCATCAACTGGCCGTCAGCGAAGCGGAACTCTCGTTGGAGGTTGATCTCGACCATGGTTCCAGCGTGGGTCTTCTCCGTCTTGAAGAGCTCCGCCCAGGCGTAGCGGCCAGTGACCTCACCATTGAGCAGCTGGTCAATCGTGTTGCGCAGGAACGCCGGGGACCGCACGCCCGGCGGATCCAGAAGGT
>NZ_BAAALF010000762.1:0-673 GCF_039528135.1 Kitasatospora nipponensis
GATCAGCGAGGCCAGGCACGGTGGCTGCGGGATCTGCCGCAGGAGGGCGTTCTTCCCGCTCTCGCGGCGTTGCCTGGCCACTTCCCCCACCCACGGTTGGAGCATCTGCCGGCACGTGCCCTGGTCGGGGGCGGCCAGGACCGGCTCGACGAGGGCCAGCAGCGCACCGGCGTGTGCCGAGCTCGGCGGGCTGGTGCCGAGCTTCGCGGACGAGCCGCCTGACCGCTGTCGGCGCCGCTCGGCCACATCCGCCCCGAAGACACCAGCGACCACTGGCGGAATCCGGGCGAGGTCGGCTGCCGAGACGCACACGCGGGCCAGCGCCGTCAGGTACTTGAACGCGGCGAAGTACTCCGTGGCCGCGACGGCGCGGCCACCGACCTGCGCCTGGCCGCTGTCCACCGCGGCCAGGACCCGGGACTGGCTTTCGGCGAGCGAGCGGGGTACGGCGGAGGCTGGGATCTCCCCGAGGACCTGGTCGCACATCCAGGCCGTGCGGTCCCTGGTCGGGAGACGGGCGTTGCACAGACGCGGGTCCAGTGAACGGCCGCGGGTCGGCAGTGTCCGCGTGCCCGTGCCGGTGCCACGCTGCAGCCGTACCTCGCAGCGCGGGCACACATCCACCAGCAGGACCCGGTGCTCGGGGCAGACGGGCGCCAGGCCAAGACGGCAC
>NZ_BAAALF010000763.1:0-672 GCF_039528135.1 Kitasatospora nipponensis
GGTTCATGTTCCAGCCCGCGTCGAGCAGGGGGCGAAGGGCTGGATCTCCGGTGAACGTCGACCCGGCGAGGTAGCGCGGGCTGACGTGGTAATCGCGCCACCGCCCGTCGTTCGGGTTGTACGGCACGGCTCCTCCAATGGGGTGCGGGTCAGGGGCGGTGGCTTGCGGTCGAGGTGGAGCCGGTGACGGCTGACGGCTCGGCGATGCCGAGTTCGGCTGGCTGGGCCGGGGCGCATGTGGACGGAGGAGAGGTGCACGGGCAACGTCCACCAGGGGCGCGGGGCCGGGACACGGGGGTGGGGTACTCGGCGTCGAGGATCGCGGAGATGCTCTGCGCGCTCTCGGTGAGCAGGGCAGCGAGTTCGGCGCGGGCGGCGGGAGCGTTGTCGGAGGTCACGACAGGGCCATTCGGGTGATCGGGGCGGTGGTGGCGCGCGGCGTGGTGGCTGGGGCCAGGGGCGCGTTGTCCTGGCCGCGCGGTGAGCGGGCCACGGCTGCCTGGGTGCGCAGTTCGGCGGCTGTGCGCGGCGCGCTGTTCGTGCGCTGCTGGGCAGTGCGGTAGACGGCGTAGTCCGCACGAGGCCCGGCGGCGACGAGGAACACCTCCCGCTTGTGCTTGGAGTTGGTCGGTGCGTCGCGGAACTGCACGACCAGCCGGTGTGAGGCCCAGG
>NZ_BAAALF010000764.1:0-671 GCF_039528135.1 Kitasatospora nipponensis
CCCCCCGGCCTCGCCGTGGGTGACCCTCGGCCCCACCCCCCGCGACAACATGCCGGAGTTCCCCCGGGGAGGCGCCAGCCCCACCACCCTGGGGAGTTGGCAGAACTCGAAGCTGCGGCAGACCAGCCCGGACGTCGAGTACGGGCTGACCTTCCAGTCGATCCAGGCCGACGCCACCAGCCTGCAGCTGTATTTCGGCGCCGGGCCCGAGGCGATGCAGGCCGACGGGTCGATCCGCATCCCCGTCCAGCCGGTCCCGCAGATCAAGGCCCTGCTGATGATCCTGGTCGACGGCCCGCACTACGTGCCGCTGTGGCACCCGCGCGTCTCCCTGCTCGGCTCCGACGCGGTCAGCCTGGACGCGGAGAACTGGTTCTCCCTGCCGATCGCCGGCACGTTCCTCGCCTCCAACCTGATCGGCGGCGCGATCGGCGAGTGGGCCACCGCCCTCGGCGCCGGATCCTGACCCCGCCCCGAACCAAGCCCCGACCGCGCCCGCCCCTGGGCCGGACCCGACACCGAGAGGAGCCCATCGTGGGCGTCAGCCTGAACAGCCTCATGACCGAGGCGAAGACCCGCTACACCGACGTCGAGCTCGAACTCGCGGACGGCACCACCGCCCGCCTGCGCAACATCATGATGCTGCCCCACGAGGGACGCCGGGCCGCCCA
>NZ_BAAALF010000765.1:0-671 GCF_039528135.1 Kitasatospora nipponensis
GCTCCAGCGCCAGCTGGTTGGGGTGTTTGCCGGCTTGGATGGAATCGGGGCGAACGGCTCCCCCTCGCATCAGGGACAGGCATTCCTGGGTAGCGGTCGCCGCCAGTTCCTCGAGGCGGTCACGGACGGCGTCGAGGGAGTCCAGCCGCACGACCATCTCGTCATCGGGTCGTCGGTCGATGTGCTCGGCGGACAGGGCGGCGATCGCGGTCCGGGTGCTCTCCAGTTGCTGCTGGCGAAGGAGCAGTTGGTTCTGGTTCTGGGCGAGCAGCCTGGTCAGTCCGACCTCCGGGCTGACGGTCCGCAGTGCATGGGAGTCGGTCGCGGGCCGAAGCAGCGTCAGTTCCAGCAGTTCGTCGAGTGCTTCACGTGTCTCTGCTTCCGACAGGTGCAGGTGGGTGGCGATCCGGTCGACCCCCCAGTCCGGCTCGGCCAGCAGGGTCCGGTAGACGTTCTCCGTCAGTGCGCTCAGCCCGAGTGCTTGCAGCACCGCGCCCCCTCTCGATGTCGATGATGATCATCATCGATGCATGGTGGCCGGAGACGCAATGCTTTTCTGTGGACTGAGAATTCATCGCATTTGGGGGTTTTGCGGGTGCAGATGAGGATTGCGGCGAAGTGGTCGGCTTTGCGTTCGCGGCGGTGGTTGAGCCGGCGGTAGCGGTCCGGTT
>NZ_BAAALF010000766.1:0-670 GCF_039528135.1 Kitasatospora nipponensis
CTACGATTGGGATTTCCCCCGCCAGCTGCTACATCTTCGCACGATCGAGGCTGTGGGCGACAGGACGATCGACGTAGCCGCAGCCGAGTCGGAACTATACCACGAGCGCTTTCTACTGGCTCGTCCCCTCCTGAGAGCACTGCGTACCCCTAATTCGGTGTTGCTGATCGACGAAATCGACCGTGCCGACGACGAGTTCGAGGCGTGTCTGCTCGAGGTGCTCTCGGACTTCTCAGTATCCATTCCAGAACTGGGACAGATCAAGGCCGACGTTGCGCCGTTGGTGGTGTTGACCTCGAACCGCACCCGTGAAGTACACGACGCACTCAAGCGACGCTGCTTCTACCACTGGGTGCAGCACCCGTCACTGGAGCGGGAGGTCGCGATTCTGCGGCGCAGACTTCCCGAAGTCACCGAGCGACTTGCGGGCGATGTCGCACACGCGGCGAGCCGGCTGCGGGCCGGGGAGCTGATCAAGCCGCCGGGTGTGGCGGAGTCGCTGGACTGGGCCAGCGCGCTGCAGGCGCTGGGATGCGAGCAACTGGATCATGGCTTCGCGGCATTGACCTTGGGATCCGTCCTCAAATACCGGGAGGATATCGAGCGGGTGGAACTAGAGGGATTGTCCCAGCTCATTGCGTCCTGAACGCGAAACGAGGCAGCGATGACG
>NZ_BAAALF010000767.1:0-668 GCF_039528135.1 Kitasatospora nipponensis
CGCAGGCGTTGGGTGAGGGTTTCTACATGAATTATCTGCAGCGGCCGGGTGTGGCGGATGCGGAGTTGGCGGGGGATGTGCGGGGGTCTTTGTCGCGTATTTTCCGGTGGGGGTTCGGGGATTCGCCGCAGGCGTCGGCGGCGGTTTTGCCGGTGGTGCCGGAGGGTGGCACGCTGCTGGATCTGCTGCGGGAGGCGGGTGAGCTGCCGGGCTGGCTGACGGAGGCGGACCTCGATGTCTACGCGGAGGATTTCGCGCGGACGGGTTTCTCGGGTGGTCTGAACTGGTGGCGGACGATGGAGCTGAGCTGGGAGCTGACGGCGCCGTGGCAGGGTGCGCCGATGTCGGCTCCGGCGTTGTACATGTACGGGGAGCGGGATGGGAGTGTGCAGCTTCCGGGGCTGGACCAGTTGATCGCGAATCTGCGTCATCTGGTGCCGAATCTGACGCGTACGGTGGCGTTGCCGGGGGTGGGGCACTGGACGCAGCAGGAGCGTCCGGAGGAGGTCAACGCGGAGCTGCTGAAGTTCCTGGCCGGCCTGTAGAACTCGCCGGGCTGGGGTGATTTCGTCGATCGCCGCGCCGTGGCACCGTGCGTATCGGTGATGTCCGCAATGCACTGAAGGCGCCGCCGAGAAGACCCCGGCGGCGTTTTTGGTGCATTTGTG
>NZ_BAAALF010000768.1:0-668 GCF_039528135.1 Kitasatospora nipponensis
CCTGTGTTCGGAGTTATCTAGCGGAGTTGACCGGGCGGTAGCCGTTGAGACCTTGCCCGGTGACTGTCAGGGGTTGTCATGGCCGACGCCTCGGTACGGGGCGCGGCTGGGTGGCAGTCCGGCTTCGCCTTCCAGCCGGGCCAGGGTGAGTTGGAGCCAGGCGATGTAGGCGGCGGTGGAGGCGTAGCCGTGTTCGTGGGCGGCGAGGTGGAGTTTGCGGACCCAGGTGGTGTCGATGTCGGGGATGGGGTCGAGGCCGAGGGCGGTGAAGTCCATCCAGCCGGGCTCGCCGAAGTGGGCAAGCCGGTAGTCGAGTTCGGTGCGCAGGACGGCGATCGCGTACTCGGGACCGAGTTGACCGGCGAAGAGGAAGCGCAGTTGGAAGTCGGGGTCGGCCGGGCGCGGTGACGGCTCGTACGGTGAGCGGGCCCAGTCGAGGAGCGCGTCGCGACCGCCTGCGGTGAGCCGGTAGACCTTGGCGTCGGGGCGGCCTTCGCGCGGGTCGACATCGAACTCCGCCCAGCCGCTGTCCACCAAGCGCGGAAGTGTGCGGTAGATCTGCGGCAGTTGCACGTCGTAGCCCAGGTACTTGCCCTTGCCGTCCATCCACTTGCGGATGTCGTAGCCGGAGACGGGCCGAAGGGCCAGTAGACCGAGGATCACGTGCT
>NZ_BAAALF010000769.1:0-667 GCF_039528135.1 Kitasatospora nipponensis
TGGAGCTGACCCTGCTCCCGCGCCCTTCGGTGATCCCCGACGTCCTGGTCTACCTGAGTGACAAGCCGGTGATCCGGATGCACAACTTCGGCATCCAGATCCGGGAGAAGGAAGGCACCCCGTACCGTCCGGGCGAGGGCGGCGTGCCGGTCTTCCTGGGCCGCCGGAACCGCTCCGGCGAGCCCGCGATGATCAACGAACTGCACCTGGCGCACGCCGCCAAGGGCGACCTGGGCACGGCGATGGGCCCCGAGTTCGACGTCTACGCGAACAGCCGGGCACCCTACATCCCCAACGGGGACTTCCAGTTCGTCGACCGGATCATGTCGCTCAAGGGCACCCGGGGCGACCTGAACCCGGGGTCCGAGATGATCACCGAGTACGACTCCCCGGCCGACGCCTGGTACTACACCCAGAACTCGCACCCGCACATGCCCAACGCGGTGTACATGGAGAGCTCGGTGGAGGCCGCCATCCTGCTCGGCTACTACCTCGGCGCCACCCTCAAGCGGCCCGAGGAGCAGTACGCGATCCGCAACCTGGACGGCCGGGCCACCCTGGTCAAGGACCTCGACCTGCGGGGCAAGACCATCCGGCACCACTCCAAGCTGCTGATGACCAGTGCGATGTCCGGCGCAGTGCTGCAGAACTTCAGCTACGAACTCTC
>NZ_BAAALF010000770.1:0-666 GCF_039528135.1 Kitasatospora nipponensis
ATCTTGATCTGCTGTTCTGCACTTCCGCACGTGGCCAGCGTGATGTGACCGTCGCCCTTGAGGAGAGTAATTCCCCTCTCCTGGAGGATCTTTGCCGCACCAGGGTATTCAAAGGATTCAACCGCGTACGGGGGCGACGTCGCGGGGTCCGGTGGAGCAGTGGCATCGGCGCACGCCAGTGCCGGTACGCCGACGAGGGCCAAGAGCGTGCTACCCAACGCGGCAATGGTGAGCTTACGTATGCGTGATGTCATGGATTGTCCGTTTGTCAGGCGGAGTGCACTAAATGTATGTGCTCCGGCGGGTCCCACTGGCAAGATGTGGAAGAATTTACCTGGGACTGGACTTCGTGCGCCAACCCGATCTGACAGATGCCGATCGCATCCGAATGGGGTGGGCTGGTCCTCTGGCTGTGGCTATGCTTGTCGCCATCAATATTGACTTGGGCGGCGCGAGTTTGTCCTACAGTGGGTGGGTTTCAGTTGATAGATAGATCATGGCCGGATAGCTCCGCGAAGGGGGCATTTTGGCGACTACACGCACTCTGCTTGAATCTTCTGCCCCTTGCGCTCTTCCTGGGCCTGATGGCGGCTGTGTCGCCCGCGCGACAGGTACTCCTTGACGATGTCGTTCTGCGTGGTGCCGGTCAGCGTGGCGACGTTGGCG
>NZ_BAAALF010000771.1:0-666 GCF_039528135.1 Kitasatospora nipponensis
GGCAACCCCGGCCAGCTGACCGGTCTGCTCGGCTCGGTCGGCGAGGTGGTCAGCGTGGACGACAAGCTGAGCAACTCCGACCTGTACGACCTGGCCTGGAGCCTGCGCGGGTTGCGGGGTGACGGCGTGCGGTTCATGAACGCGCCGTTCGGCGGCTTCGGTGACGAGGGCGGCCAGTCGGTGGTCTACCTCGACCAGCGGGTGGCCAAGCAGCTCTGGGAGGCGGTCCGCAACGACCAGGTGCTGGAGTACCTGGCCCAGCACCCCGGCACCGGCGACACGCTGGAGGAGAACGTCCGCTGAGGCGGTGTCACTCCGGTGTCACGCATGTCACGTACGGGGTAGGCAGGGCGCGAGCCTAGAATTACGCTTACTTAACGGTAACTAACGTGGTCCGAATTCAAGGGGCGAGGCACATGGCGGGCAACTCCGGGGCGGATTTCGATCTCTTCCGGCTTTCCGAGGAGCACGAGATGCTCCGGGAGGCGGTGCGGTCGCTGGCGGAGGCGAAGATCGCCCCGTTCGCGGCGGAGGTGGACGAGCAGGGCCGGTTCCCGCAGGAGGCGCTGGACGCGTTGCAGGCCAATGAGCTGCACGCGGTGCACGTGCCGGAGGAGTACGGCGGTGCGGGTGCGGACGCGCTGGCGACGGTGATCGTGATCGAGG
>NZ_BAAALF010000772.1:0-666 GCF_039528135.1 Kitasatospora nipponensis
GGTCAGCCGGGGGCTCGGCTCCGGCACCCCGAGCGGGATGTCCGGTACCGCCGCCGGAGGACCAGGCGGCGGCAGCACCGGCTGCCCCCCCCCCCGCCCCCCCCCCCCGCCCCCCCCCCCCCCCGTCCGAATCGTCCCCCACGAGCCGCCCCCCGCCCGGCTGTACGCGGTCTACGAGCCGTTCTACCTCCGCATGAACGAACTCTTCGCCGACTACACCCCCGACGAAGTAGCCGTCCTGGCCGACTGGTTCACCCGCGCCACCGCCCTGATGGGCACCCGCCTCGACGAGATCCGCGCGGCCAACGAAGCGAACTGACCCCGGCCCTCCCGGCCCTCCAGGCGTTCGGGCGTCAACCCCGCTTCCGCTGCTTGCGATTGGGGCGCCGGGTGCGGACCAGGGTGTCGAGCGCGCCCAGGGCAGCCCGGGTGTGGGCGGGGCCGCGCGGCACCCGCTCCCCGGCGCACCACCAGGAGAGTTGTCCGTCCGCATCGCGCGGATGCATGCCCAGGTCGTGCTCGGCGCACAGCGGCCACGCCTGCCGCAGTCGCTCGGTGACGGTCTCCTGCGCGGCATCGGCGATGATCGCCAGCGCGTGGGCCGGGTCATCGGCCGACTCCGGATACAGGTCGTTGCTGTGCCACTCGCCGTTGGCCAGAGCGACG
>NZ_BAAALF010000773.1:0-665 GCF_039528135.1 Kitasatospora nipponensis
TCAAGCAGGAGCGGGGCGGCGTGGTCGGCGCGGGCGAGCTCGCCTGGGCGCCGTACCTGAACGACCCTCAGTCGGTGCTGCCTCTGCCGGGGTGATCAGGCGTTGACATCCTGCGGGTACCAACGCAGCTCGACCACGTTGCCGTCCGGGTCCTGGACGTAGACCGACTGGGCGCTGCCCCGGGCGCCGTAGCGGTCGACCGGGCCCTCGATCACGGTGAGGGCGCCGGAGTCGATCACCTCCTGCCAGTCCAGCGGATCGACCACCAGGCAGAAGTGGTCGACGTTGGACCCGCCGCGCTCACGGGCGACCAGGTCGATGATGGTGCCCGGGCCGACCCGGACCGAGGGGAACGGCACCTTGCCGGCCCGCCACTCCTCGACCCGGACCGGGGCCAGGCCGAGCGGTCCGCAGTAGAACTCCAGGGCCTTCTCGACGTCCTGGACGTTCAGTACCAGGTGATCGAAGTCCTTGACGCGCATGACGTGCCCTCTCCCCGCTGTTGACGATCTTCGGTCAACGGGAGCCTAACGCGACGTCAGGGCGGCGGGAACGCGGGTCTCGGCCAGCGTCGGATAGTCGGTGTACCCGGCCTCACCGCCCACGTACATCAGGCCGCGGTCCCGGACGGCGTTCAGCGGGGCGTCGGTGCGCAGCCGTTCCAC
>NZ_BAAALF010000774.1:0-665 GCF_039528135.1 Kitasatospora nipponensis
ATCACCCACCTGATCGAGGCGTACAGCAACCTCTCGCCCGAGATGCAGTCCTCCGTCACCCTGACGATGGGTCTGGTCGGCGCTCTCACCCTCGCGGCGGGCGCGTTCGTCCTGGTCCTCCCGCGCGTGGTCGCGTTCCGCACCGCGGTGACCGAACTGGCCGTCACCATGCCGCGGTTGTCGGCGGCCGCCTCCCCGACGACCTCGTTCATGTTCGGGCCCTGGGGCGCCGCTCTCACCGCCCGCATCACCGTGCTGACCCTGTTCGCCGGGGCAGCCGACGACACCAAGGAGGAGGTGAAGGCCCTCACCGAGGCGGTCAAGGCGGACTCAGGCGCAGTGGGGGAGAACACCCGCAAGTGGGTGTCCCATGAGTTGGAGACCAAGGGCGTCCTGCGAGCGGCAGACGACCTGCACCTGTCCACCGCCGACCTGACCGAGGCGATCCTTCGCAGCGGCAAAGCTCTGGAGCGGGTCAACACGCAGCTCGCGGACACGCGGGAGCCGGCCGCGGAGCTCGGGGCCGCGCAGGTGGACACCTCCGCCGCCGGCTACGAATGGGTCCAGAGCCTGCTCAAGGTCGATGACTCCCTCACGAGCATGACCGGCCAGGTGAACGGCGCTCAGGCCGCAGCCAAGCGCGAGGCGGAGGCCTCCGGGCAGGC
>NZ_BAAALF010000775.1:0-664 GCF_039528135.1 Kitasatospora nipponensis
GCAGCGGAACGTGCTCCCATCGGGGCAGGATGTGGGCCTCCAGCTTCTCCCATCGGGTCGTGGTGGTGCGCCCGCGCGGCGCCTTCTCCCCCATCCACTCCCGGGCCCACGTCCCGAACTGCAGGGTCGCGAGATCAGGGTCAATCCAGGTACCGGCCTTGACCTTCGCCTCCTCGGCGTTGCCCCAGTCCTTCGCCTTCCTCAACGTTGGGAAACCGGGCTTGAAGCCGCGGTTGCCATCGGGCTTGATGTAGACGCATCTCCAGCTGAATTGCTTGGTCTTCTGGCCGTTCCTGACCTTGTAGACCTTCTCGGCAGTTGCCAAGGTGATGACCCCCTTGGTGGGGGCGGGCGCCCACGACACCGCAGGCACCCGCCAGTTGGACTGGGTGTGCAGTGTGGGTTACGCGCTGGGGAAGAGATCGAGGAGCGTGCGGTCAGCGCGCAGACGCTGCTCGAACCGGGCTGCAGCAGCCTCGGTCACGCGGGCGGCGTTCAACAGGACGACCGGGCCAAGCCCGGGACGCCGGACGACGGCCACTGGGTCGTCGGTGGATAGCATGATGACGCGCTCGATCCGCATGCGCGGAGGCCCCCTACCTGTGTTGGGTGACCCCCCTCGCAGGTGCTGACATCCTTCCACACTCTCACTCAGAGTGCGTGG
>NZ_BAAALF010000776.1:0-664 GCF_039528135.1 Kitasatospora nipponensis
CCGCTGGCCCTCGATCCCGCCGCCGCCGGAGGGCTGGGGCTGCGGGTGGGGCTGGGGCTGGGGTCGCTGCCCGCCGCCGGAGTTGCCGGTGCCGCCGGCGACCGGGAGCAGCTTCCAGCGCTGCCCGCTGCCGTTCGGGTCAAGCTGCCAGACGCCGAGCGCGCTGCCGACCCGATCCGCCGTCAGGTAGCCGTCGCCCCGGGCGGTCTTCAGCCGGACCCAGCCGTCCCCGGCGTCCTCGACGTACCAGCGCTGGTTGTCGTTGCCGTGCTCCTGGAAGAGGTGGGTGTTGAAGGCGTTGTAGTTGAAGTCCATCACCATGGCCTGGCCCGGGCCGTGGGTGCCCTTGGTGAGGCCGGTCTCCAGCAGCCAGGTGCCGTTCTCCTTCGCCCAGAAGACCCAGGTCTGGGCCTTGCTGCCGTTGGGCTGCCAGGCCTGGATCCGGTTGCAGGACGCGGTGCTGGAGGAACTGACGTCCGCCACCGTGCCGCTCTGGGACTGCAAGGTGTACACCTGGCCGTTCTGCGGGAACTCCGTCATGGTTCGTGCCTTTCGTGCGGGCTTTCCTGCTGACAGGACAGAGCCTCGCCCGGGCCGATCTACGCGCGTTCTCCACGGCATACACAAGTCATTGACGCCGGTTCGGCCGCTTGGGAGGGCATGA
>NZ_BAAALF010000777.1:0-663 GCF_039528135.1 Kitasatospora nipponensis
CGACGCCCGCACCGCCCCACCCGTCATCGGCGAATAACAGGAACCTCCACCCCCGAAGGGATCGACGAGCCAAACGAGGGGAACCGACACGATGCCTGAATTCGACCAGCCGATACCGGCGCCGACCACCGACTCCGGGCAAGACCAAGGCGGACTCTGGGCCAAGGTCAACCCGTTCAACGCCGAATCCATGGCCAAAGCCGAAAAACAGTCCGGCGAACTGCTCGAATCGGCCAAGGGCGGCGGCTTCCCTGTCAGCGAAAACGCCGGTAAAGACCTGCAAGACGCCATCACCGAAGCCCTCGGCGACCTCGACGAGATCATGTACGAGGCGGATGGTCTCGCGGAGGAGCCAAAGCTAGGCACCGGCCCGTACGCAAAACAGGTTGCCCAGCACGTGCAGCAAAGTGGTAATGGTCCGAGAGGGATCCTGCCGATGCTGCGGAAGCTCCGCACTGTACTTGAGCAGTCGGAGGAGGCATTGAAGATCGCCATGCGAAACTACCACGAAGCCGAAGAACAGCAGAAGCAAACCTTCCGACAGTAGGAGCCACCACCAGTGCGTCTCATACGCGCCACGCTTCTGCCGCTCGCCGCTATGGCTGCCGTCGCCGTTACGGCTTGTTCCAACAGCGAGAGCGGCACGCCGGAAGTCGATGCAGG
>NZ_BAAALF010000778.1:0-663 GCF_039528135.1 Kitasatospora nipponensis
CGAAGACACGGGCCCCGGTTCAGGTCTCCGGGGCCTCCCAGACGAACGGAGCGAGCTCGCGTACGGCAGGCCAGCGGGGGGAGCGGAGGAGTTCGGCGGCCTGGGTCATCGAGGCGCGGTCTACGGTCACCTGCCAGGTCCGGTCGGTGAAGTACTTGGCCTCAAGCCTGGCGATCGTTGCCCGTAGCCGTCCGGCCTCCGGACTGGCGAAGTGGACGCCGGAAAAGTCCAGGGCGGCCCGAGCCTCGGTCAACTCGCGTGCCCGCTTTGGTAGTTCACGGGTTCGACCACGCAGTTCCCGGACGCTGACGTGCAGGAGCTGATTGGCGTCGATGTCCAGCATTACTTCGATCAGCGGGGTGTGCCGGGGGTGCCGGGGCAGATCCGACAACTCGAGCACGGCGAGGGTCCTGCCGTCGGCGGCGGTCGGACTCTCACCCTCCACGATGTGGACGGTCATGGCGGGCTGGCCGCTCCGGCTCGGCGCGGCGAAGGCCCACCTTCGCACGGGGATGGTGGTGTTCCGCTCGATCAGCTTCCGCACGGTGCCGTCGTGGGTCTCGAAGCCGAGCGAGGTCGAGAGGACGTCGAGGAGCAGCACGTCCTTGACGGCCCCGCCCAGGACTCCGGCTTGGAGGGCGGCCCCCGTGACGATGCCTTCGG
>NZ_BAAALF010000779.1:0-662 GCF_039528135.1 Kitasatospora nipponensis
CCTGCCCGCCAAGGTGGCACTGCTGGCCGGTGCCGACATGTGGTCGCTGCCCGCGAACGAGGAGATCGGCCTCGGCCGGCTGGTGATGTCGGACGGTCCGGCCGGGGTGCGGGGCGAGCAGTGGACCCCGGACGACCCGTCCGTCTCGATCCCCTCGCCGACCGCGCTGGCCGCCACCTGGGACCTCGAACTGGTGCGCAGGGCCGGTCGGTTGCTGGCCCAGGAGGCCCGCCGCAAGGGTGCCCACGTGGTGGTGGCGCCGACCGTGAACCTGCACCGCAGCCCGCGCGGCGGACGGCACTTCGAGTGCTACTCGGAGGATCCGCTGCTCACCGGTGAGCTGGGCGCGGCGCTGGTCTCCGGGGTGCAGGACGGCGGGGTGGCCACCACGCCCAAGCACTTCGTCGGCAACGACTCGGAGACCGACCGCTACACGGTGGACGTCCGGCTGGACGAGCGCACGCTGCGCGAGCTCTACCTGGCCCCGTTCGAGATCATCGTGAAGAAGGCCAGCCCCTGGGGGCTGATGGCCGCGTACAACGCGGTGAACGGGCCGAGCATGACGGAGCACCAGGAGCTCAACAACCGCGTGCTGCGCGAGGAGTGGGGCTTCGACGGGGTGCTGGTCTCGGACTGGACCGGGGCCCGGGACACCGTGCGGG
>NZ_BAAALF010000780.1:0-291 GCF_039528135.1 Kitasatospora nipponensis
GGTGGCGATGCCCAGTGCCGAGCGGTTCGAGCGGCAGCCGGCCGCCTACCGGGACGCCGTACTGCCCAGGGGGGTCGCGGCCCGGGTCTCGGTCGGGGCGGGCTCCGCGCTCGGCTGGCACGCGCTGGCCGGCGAGGCCGGGGTGGCGGTCGGCCTGGACCGGTCCGGGCTGTCCGCGCCGTACCGGACGCTGTACGAACAGCTCGGCTTCACGCCCGAGCGGGTCGCGGCCCAGGCCCGTCGCAGCCTGGCGAAGGCTCGCGAGCGGGCCGCCTGTCCCTCGGTCAGCTC
>NZ_BAAALF010000780.1:301-662 GCF_039528135.1 Kitasatospora nipponensis
CACGAACGTTCCACGCAGCGCCGTCCGGCCGGTCCGGGCGGCGCTTCGCCATGTCCGGGGCGGGACGCGGCACTCGGTGCCCCCCGGCCCGGCAACCTGACAGGAAATCAGCCGGACTGTGTCGGAATCATCGCGTCCGGGAATTCTCCGAAGAGCGGCTCCATTTCGAAAAACAACCAAACCGGATGGTATTCAATGACACAGTGTCCGGCACCTGACGGAGTTCGAAACACGCCGTTGACCTCGTAGTTTGCCCTGCTCAGACTCATGAAAGGTTGCCCTCCGCGCCGGACCAGAACGCAGCGGCGGTATTCGCAGCCGCCCTTTCCCGGCAGCCGAGGAATTAACGACCACGGAGGTT
>NZ_BAAALF010000781.1:0-662 GCF_039528135.1 Kitasatospora nipponensis
GTGGTCGACCTGGACGGTGTTGGCCCCGGGCAGGAAGGAGTCGTACGGGAAGTCGGTGCCGAGCAGGAGCACCAAGTCCGCCTCGTGCAGCGCCTGGTGGCAGGCCCCGTAGCCGAGCAGCCCGCTCATCCCGACATCGTACGGGTTGTCGAACTGGATCCACTCCTTGCCGCGCAGCGAGTGCCCGATCGGGGCCAGCACCCGCCCCGCCAGCTCCATCACCTCCCCGTGCGCCTCGCCCACCCCGGCACCGCAGAACAGCGCGACCCGCTCGGCCGCGTTCAGCCGCTCGGCCAGCGCCTGCACCTGGGACCACGGCGGGGCGGCCACCGCCTGCTCGGTGAGGAAGTGCCCGGTCCCGGTCGGGTTGGCGGCGGGCAGCGCGGCCACGTCACCGGGGAAGACCAGCGTCGAGACGCCCCGGGCGCCGCGCGCGTGCTGCACCGCGACCCGCAGCAGGAGCGGCAGCTGGGCCGGGGTGGAGACCATCTCGCACCAGCTGCTGCAGTCCGTGAACACCCGCTCCGGGTGGGTCTCCTGGAAGAACCCGGTGCCGATCTGGGCGCTCGGGATGTGCGAGGCCAGCGCGAGCACCGGGAGCCCGCTGCGCTGGGCGTCGTACAGGCCCTGGATGAGGTGGGTGTTGCCGGGCCCGCAGGAAC
>NZ_BAAALF010000782.1:0-661 GCF_039528135.1 Kitasatospora nipponensis
TGGATGCCGAGGATGCCGCGAGGCGCTGGTCCGGGTCGGCCATCTCCTTGGGGAGCTGGTAGGAGACGGGGTCAGCCCAGTCGGGCGGGGCGGTGAAGCCGCAGGAACGGAGGATTTGGTGGACCGGTTCGGGCAGGCTGGTGCGGCAGTTGGCCCAGACCAGGCCGTCGGCCCAGCGCAGGATCTCGACGTCGGTGCCGTAGTCGTCGGTGAGGTTGCCCATCGGATGCTCCTTGAGGTGGTGGGATCGGGTCAGCGGGTGCGCGGCGTGCGGCAGGCGGGCCTCGGCTGCGGTGCGGGCGTAGGGGAGTTGGGCCGGGTGTCCGGGGTGGAGGAGGGGCCACTGATGGCGGCGCGGTCGGTCTGCGCGGTGGTGGTGGGCAGGTGGTGGCGGCAGTACCAGTCGCTGATCTCGGTGAGGAAACCGAGGATTCGCCGGTTTGGTGCGGCCGGAAATCGCCTGGTAGGAGCCAGGCCGCTCGTCTCAGAAGTGGAGGTTCTCGACCGGCCGGTCCCGCTCCGTTGCCGCCTCCAGCAGCTCGGTGAGATCTCCAGGCTCGGAGGCACGCTGGTCGATCCACCAGCCGGCGCGGGTGATGGTGCGGGCTGCGTCCTCGATCCCCTCCCACTTGGCCCCGCTGGTGTCCCCTTCGAGGACGAG
>NZ_BAAALF010000783.1:0-660 GCF_039528135.1 Kitasatospora nipponensis
CTCGGTGGTGATGTCCGCACCGTCGAGCTCGATGACCCCGTGCGTCGCCGGGTAGATCCCGGAGATCAGGTTGAACAAGGAGGTCTTGCCCGCGCCGTTCGGGCCGATGAAAGCGATGAACTCGCCTTCGTGCACGTCGAAGGAGACTTCCTCGACGATCGGCACGCCACGGACGGACCAGCCCACCCCGCGCAGCCGCAGCACCGAACGCACCAAGGCTGCCGCCGAGCCTCCCACCACCCCCACCGGGGCACTCACCACCCCGGCCGAGGCTCCCACCCGGGCGGCCGAGGCTCCCGCCGTGGCCGGGGAGGCGGCTGCGGCTGCACGGTTCGACATGTGGATCAGCCCGCGATCGGGGTGGCCGGGGGTGCCACCTGGTCAGCGGGGAGGGTCTTCTCCACCGTCGGCTTCGCGTCTGCGCCGGACCCGGTGAGCTTCACCTGGAACATCGGCTGCAGCAGTGCGTGGTCCTCGGCCCGGACGGTCAGCTTGCCCTTGACCCCGTCGAAGCTCCACCCCTCCAGCGCCTTCACCAGGGCGTCGGTGTCGTCGGCCGAGCCCTTATTGGCCTCGATCGCGTGCACCACCATCTGCGCGGCGGTGAAGCCGTCAGGGGTGAAGATGTCCGACTTGGCGCCGGCCTTGCCGACGGCGGCG
>NZ_BAAALF010000784.1:0-660 GCF_039528135.1 Kitasatospora nipponensis
CCGCTTGGCGCCGAGGAACGGGCCGATGTAGAGGCGCACGGCCGTCTCGTAGGTCGCGGCGGTGAGCGGCTTGAGGTTGACCTCGACCTCCTCCTTCAGCCAGAAGGCGAGGAACTGCTCCAGTGTCGGCGTGCTGGTGGCCACGGGGCCGGCCTTGGCCGCGGTGTGGAGCTTGAGCCACTTGTCGTGGACCTCGGTCCGGGTCTTGCCGTAGACGTACTTGCGGTCGCGCTTGCCGGTGGGCGTGGTCACCCAGGCGTAGGCCGCGAAGCCGTTGCGGTAGGGGTAGATGGACCCCTCGCCGTTGCCGCGCTTGCCACTCATGCGGCCACCTCCTCGGCGGTGGCGACGACGCGGGCGACGTATTCGTCGACCCACAGGGGCAGGATGCGGCGGTTGCGGCCGATGGCGACGGAGCGGATCTGGCCGGAGAGGACCAGCATCTTGGTCTTGGAGAGGCCGAAGCCGAGCATCTCGGCGACCTCGGCGGTGGTGTGCCACTTCCGCTCGATGACGGTCGTGGTGGCAGCGGTGGGCATGGAACTCCTCCCGGCGGCGCGTGGGCAACGCGCGGCCGTGGCGACTGTTGGGATGGGCGGTGGGTGGGTGCAGCTGCTTGTCGGTCCTCGGCGTTCGTAGCGCCGGGGGTCGGGCAGCGGG
>NZ_BAAALF010000785.1:0-659 GCF_039528135.1 Kitasatospora nipponensis
GGCCACGTCCCCAATCTTCACTTGCGGCTGCTTGTCCCAGCAGGTCCCGTCCGAGTCCGTGTCCGTCGCCACCACATTGTTGACCAGCACCGCATCGGTGCTCTCACCAGCCAGCTCAAGGCCCGTCCGGCAATGGCCGAAGAGGGAGTTGCTCACCACGATGGTGGCAGGCGAGTCGACCACCGAGACGGGCGTGCCACTACCGGTGTTGACCATGTTGGTGGTGAGCGTGGTGTTCTTCGCTCCCCCGTCCACCACGATCCCGGCTCCCTGGTACCAGAGCCGGAACCGGCCGATGGTCACGTACCTGGAGTCGGCTCCGGTCACCCGCACCGAGGCGGTGGCGGCACCGGTCACCTGGCCGCTCATCACCACGACGTCCGTGGAGTTCTCCACCACCACGCCGTACTGGCTCGCGGCGAAACCGAGGTCCTTGATCCGTACGTGCTGGGCGCCCACCACCGAGAAGCCCGTCGCCAGGCCGGTGCTTCCGATCGTCCCTTCCCAGATCTGGTGCTCCCACGGGGCAAGGGCTCCCCTGAAGGTGATCGGCGAACTCTCGGTCCCCGAACGGGTCAGTTTGACCGACTCCGGGTACGTGCCCTTGGAGATGTTCACGGTCTGTCCTGGCAGCACCGCGTCGGCGGCCGCCTGGACGG
>NZ_BAAALF010000786.1:0-659 GCF_039528135.1 Kitasatospora nipponensis
CCCACCAGGCGGACAGGCCGCGGTCGGTGGTACCGGTCTTGCCGGCGATCGGCCGACCGACCGCCTTGGTCTTCTCACCGGTGCCGTTCTTGGCCACGTTCACCAGCACGTCGGTCACGTTGTCCGCGTCCACCTCCTCCAGCACCGCCTTGGGCGTGGGCTTGGCGAAGCTCTTCAGCTCGGCGCCCTCGCGGATCACCTTGCTGACCGAGTACGGGTCGGTCTGCTGGCCGCGGGCCGCGAACACCGAGTAGGCCGAGGCCAGTCGGATCGCACTGGGGGTGGAGGTGCCGAGCGGGAAGGTGATGGTCGAGGAGTCGGTCAGGCTCTCCTTGCGCAGGCCCATCTGCTCCACCAGGTTGCCCACCACCTTGGTGCCGACGTCCTCGCCGAGCTGCACGAACGGCACGTTGTACGAGTTGCGCATCGCCTCCTTGAGCGAGACGTAACCCGGCATCCCCTTGCCGCTGTTCTTCTGGTGGTACGGCTTGCCGTCGTCGCCGATCACCGGCGAGCCGTCCAGCTTGTGGATCTCCGTCTTGTCGTCGGCGAGGTAGCGGCTCTCCGCGTTGATCCGCTTCGGCTTGCCGTCGTTGCCGGTCTCGGTCTGCACGCCGTACTGCATCGCGGCGGCCAGCACGAAGGGGCTGAAGGGCGGG
>NZ_BAAALF010000787.1:0-224 GCF_039528135.1 Kitasatospora nipponensis
CGCCGGTACTGCCAGCAGCCCTGTCACCAGGCTGCCGGCCACGATTCCGGCGGCGACCCGCGGCCGGATCCTTGTTGGTATCACTTTTACCCTCATCGACTCTCAAACCTCATCGCTGACGGTCACACTGACGTGCCGTCATGTCATTGCCATCTGCCTAGCGGCTCTGGAATAGCCCGTAACAGTGCCCGGGGAGCGGAGCCCCGTCTCACCAGAAAGGACTG
>NZ_BAAALF010000787.1:245-659 GCF_039528135.1 Kitasatospora nipponensis
CCACCCTTCATCGGTCATCGCGCAGTCGCCTCACGGCGCGGGGCTCCACCCGGGAACCCCGCCGGTGCCTCGACTCACACTCAGCGCAGGCCCGGCCGATCGCCCCCGGGAATGGGTTGGACCGACCGGACTCTCAGCCGGGGTCATTCGTCGGGCACCGCCGGTGACCTTGCCGAGCCCGGTTCACCCGTTGTCGTTGTCGCCGCCGTCCCAGGCGTACACGGTCGCGCTGCTGTCGGTGGCACCGCCAAGGACGTGGTCAGCGTGCCTGTCACCGTTGAACTCGGCGGCGGGTCTGGTTACAGGTACCAGCTCTGGGGCGCGAAGGAGGGGTCGGTGCTGTGGGCCCACTGCTGTGCGGGAGCGCCGTTGTCCTTGCTGGAGTTGCCGATCTCCAGGGTCTTGCCACTGTTG
>NZ_BAAALF010000788.1:0-658 GCF_039528135.1 Kitasatospora nipponensis
GACCCGGTGCAGGCCTCCCGCCGGAAGGCCCGCGCCGGTCCGGACCGAGCAGATCCCGGCCAGGCAGAGCAGCATGGCGAGATCGTGCTCGTCGGTCCGGTGCAGGATGCTCTCGGAGAGGTCCTCCAGCTCTGCCAGGGCAGGCCCGGCGGGCGTCGAATCGCCCGCCGTGGCGGCGGCCCGGAGATTGCGGCTGATCTCTGAGATCCCCTGCATGACGGCCCTTCGGTACGCGGATCCGCCGCTTTCGGACTTTTCGCGGATCTCGGACTGTTCTGAAACTATTTCACGCAACTCCTGAGAGGATAGCGCCCGGCAGATGTTCCGGGGTAGCCGGAGCGAGGTCGTCGGCCGGGAGTTCCACGCCGATCGAGCGGAGCCAGGTCTCGCTGTAGATCGTACTGGCGTACTTGTCTCCGCTGTCCGCGCAGAGACACACCGCGAGCTCGATCTCGGGATGCATTTCCAGATATCCCACACAGGCCGCCACCACCGATCCGGCCGAGGCCCCGATATGCAGTCCGGCCGATCGCTGCACGAGTCGGCAGTAGTGGGCCGATTCGCTGATGCTGGCGATCTCCAGCTGGTCCACCAGAGAACTGTCGAGGAAGGTGGAAGGGGGGGTGGCGCCGATTCGGGAGGGGTGCCGTTTGCGGGG
>NZ_BAAALF010000789.1:0-658 GCF_039528135.1 Kitasatospora nipponensis
GGGACGGGGTGCCGGTTCGCCGTGCGGAGGTCCGGCTCCGCCGGAAGGGTGGAAGGGGTTGATCCATTCGGCATTCCAGGAGGGACGGACAGATGGAAAAGCGCGCGGTGATCAGTGAATTCCTCGGCACGCTGCTACTGGTGCTCTTCGCGGTCGGTGCGGCGGTGGTGGCCGGTCAGTGGATCGGCACCCTGGGGATCGCGTTGGCGTTCGGCTTCGTGCTGCTCGCCCTGGCGTACGCGCTCGGTCCGATCTCCGGTTGCCACGTCAATCCGGCGGTCACGCTCGGCTTCCTGCTGGCGCGCCGGATCGACGGCCGGACGGCGGTCTCGTACTGGGTCGCGCAGTTCCTCGGCGGGATCGTCGGTGCGGCGCTGGTGCTGCTGCTGGCCAAGCAGGTCCCCGGGCTGCAGACCAGCGGCAAGCTCGGCAGCAACGGCTGGGGCGACCGGTCCGAGGCGCACATCAACCTGTTCGGCGCCTTCCTGACCGAGGTGCTGCTGACCTTCCTGCTGGTCTACGTGGTCCTCTCGGTCACCCACCGCTTGGCCGTCACGGGCTTCGACGGCCTGCCGATCGGGATGGCGCTGGCGGTGGTGCACCTGGTCGGCATCCCGCTGACCGGCACCTCGGTCAACCCGGCCCGCTCGCTCGGGCC
>NZ_BAAALF010000790.1:0-658 GCF_039528135.1 Kitasatospora nipponensis
GAAGCAGTTCTGTCGGCGTCGGACCGTGAAGGGTGAGCCCACCGTCGAGCAGCTCCCGGCGGGTGACCGGTGTCACCGGGCGTTCCATGAGCATGCCTTGAGCCCAGGTGAAATGACGGGTCTCTGCCTCGGAGAGCGCTGTTCCGACCATGTATGAGCAGTGCAGCTTGGCCGCGGCGGGCTCTTCGTCCTGCAGTCGCCGGTGAATGCCCGTCAGCCGATCCTGCTGCCCGCCGTCCAACGGGCTTTCGACGATCGCGATGAGGTCAAGATCGCTGCGCCCGGGCTGGAAGTCGCCCAGCGCGAGTGAACCGTGTGCCCACACTGCCGCCGTCGGCACCGCAAGCCGTATCTCGGAGACGAACCGCTTGAGCACGAGATCCGTTTCAGTCGCCGCCACGCCCGCTCCTTCTCCGTCTACCCGAGTCCGCCGAGACGGAGAGCCTCCTCGATCTCGCTGAGCTTCGTGGCGGACAGGGCCCCCGCCCGCTCGATCAGGTCGTCTCCGGACACGGTGGTCAGCCAGGTACAAGGGGTGAAACCCGGACGCGGGAACGCGAACCGCAGCACACCTTCGAAGGGCAGCCCTGCCACGACGCCAACCGCCACTTCGACACCCAGAGCGCTGATGTCGACGCCGGCCGGAGCGACCACCTGC
>NZ_BAAALF010000791.1:0-657 GCF_039528135.1 Kitasatospora nipponensis
ATCACCAGGTCCAGGGTGGTCCAGCGGTAGGACTCGGGTTCCCGCCCCGGTGCCGTACCGAGGGTCGTCTCGGGGGCGAACGCCCGGAGGGCGGCCCGGTAGACCCCGGCTGCCCGGGGGTGACGGGCCGTCAGCGGGATGTCGCGCAGCAGGTACGGGTGGCCTTCCTTCGCCAGTGCGTCGGCGATCTCGTCGTGCCACCAACTGCCGACGGAGCGGGCGGTGAGCACCACGCAGGTGGGGCTCCGGCGGCCTCGGAGGGCCCGCAGGAGCCGGCTGACCTCCTCCCACCGGGCCTCCTCCGCGTAGTCCACCAGCACCAGCAACGGCGAGGCCACCCGCCCTAGCCAGGCCAGGTCCTCCGGACCCAGGGCGCGCAGCAGGAAGCCGGTGTGCCAGCCCAGATCCGCGAGCCGACTGCCCAACTCGGCCGCCAGCCGGGTCTTTCCGGCGCCTCCGACACCGTGCAGCAAAGCGATCCTGGTGGGCGGGCCACCGTCCACTCCGGGCCTCGGCTGCTGGCACCAGTCGAGCAACAGGTCCAGCTCGTTCCGTGGATGGAACGCGACCACCTCGTGCCGGGCCGACAGCTGCTTCAACGGCCCGCTGTCAGATGCCAGTTCGAGGTACGGCGGCGCGAGCACCCTGGCGGCCGGG
>NZ_BAAALF010000792.1:0-657 GCF_039528135.1 Kitasatospora nipponensis
CCACTATCAGTGGCACTTCGGCCCGATGCGACAGCTGCCGATCACGATCCTCGAGATCGGCGTGGGCGGATACCATGATCCGACCGGGGGAGGCGCGTCGCTGCGCATGTGGCGTGACTTCTTCCCGCAGGCATTGGTGTACGGCATCGACATCGTCGACAAGAGCACACACGACGAGGGACGCGTCAGGACGTTCCGGGCGCACCAGTCCGATCCGGACTCGTTGGCGACAGTGCCCGACGAAATCGGCGATCCGGACATCATCGTCGACGACGGAAGCCATATCAGTAAACACGTCATCGACACGTTCACGTGCCTGTTTCCACGACTGCGTCCCGGGGGCAAGTACGTGATCGAAGATCTGCAGACATCCTATTGGCCCAGTTTCGGTGGCAGGGAGGACGTGATGTGCGATCCCGCGACGAGCATGGGCATGCTGAAGGACCTCGTCGACGGACTGAACCATCAGGAGCTCACGTCTCGATCGCCCCGGGCGGGACGTGGCACCGACGCACACATCACGGGAATCCACTTCCACCACAACCTGACCGTGATCGACAAGGGCAAGGTGATCGCCAACGGCGCGGTCGCCGAGCTCAAGGCCCAGGTCGGCGGCCGCATGCTGCAGGTTCGCCCGGTGCACCCGGCCGAGCTGCC
>NZ_BAAALF010000793.1:0-656 GCF_039528135.1 Kitasatospora nipponensis
CGTGCGGCTGCTCGGGACGGGTGGCCTCGGCCGTGAGCTGACGGCGCTCGGCGAGCACCGTGCTGACGGAGTCGGCGAGGTGCTGCTGGGCCAGCGCGGCGTCGTCCAGGCGCGGGCGGCCGGCGAGCCAGGACGCACCGGTTCGGGTGGCGACGGTGCGCAGGATCTCGGCCTGGTCGGCTTCGGGCAGGGCCCGGTAGAGGGAGTGTCAGCTTCTTGGCTCTTCCAAGATTTTCGTAGCCGGGTGCTTCAACGCGCCCGTGATGCCCCGGGGTTGTTCGTGCCAGCGTGGTGGCGTGTGTTGTCGCGGTGGAGGAGCTGCTGCCGCAGCTGGCGGCGGTGCGGGTGGAAGCGGGCGATGGCCCGTTGCGGATCGCGGCCCGGACCCTGGACGGTGCCCCGGTCGTTTGTCCGGGGTGCGGGCGAGCGTCGGGGCGGGTGCATTCGCGGTACGTACGGCGTGTCGCGGACGAGGCGGTGGGTGGACGCCCAATGGTGATCGACTTATCGGTGCGACGGCTGTACTGCGAGAACGCCGGCTGTTCCAGGGCCACCTTCGTGGAGCAGGTCGCCGGGCTGACCCGCCGCTACCAGCGCCGCACGCCGGCCCTGCAGAGGGTCGTGGAGGCCGTGGGTTCGGCGCTCGCGGGATCGGC
>NZ_BAAALF010000794.1:0-655 GCF_039528135.1 Kitasatospora nipponensis
CCTCGGCCGCCTCGGCGGCGGTGGCCGCGGTCCGCGCGGCGACCGCGGCCGCGCGGGCCAGCGGCGCCCGTCCGCCGAGCACCGCGAGCGCGGCGGCCAGTCGCCACCCGGCGGTGTCCGGACCGCCGGTCATCGCGAGCACGTGATGGGCGGCGGTCTCCGGCGCGTACCGGGTGAGCAGCGGGATGCTCGCCTGCTCGGGGGCCACCCGCCGTTCGGCCAGCTCCATCAGCAGGGCCAGCAGCAGGCGCGGGTTGCCGCCGGTGCGCTGCAGGCAGGCCGCCACGAAGTCCGGCGACGGCGCGCCGGGCAGCGCCGCGCGCACCAGCCGGCCGGCCTCGGCCAGCCGCAGGCCGCGCAGGGGCAGCGGCCGCATGCCGGCCATCGCGTCCTGGTAGGGCCCGGGGTGGGCGGTCGGCACGTCACCGCGGGCCGAGGCCAGCACCAGCAGGCGCAGGCCGCCGCGGCGGTGCAGCAGGTGGCTGATCGCGCGCAGCGAGAAGGCGTCGCACCACTGCAGGTCGTCGATCAGCAGCAGGACCGGGCGGCGGGTCTGCAGCGCGGCCACCGTGCGGTGCAGCTCGGCGGCGACCGCACCGCCGGGGCCCTCGGCGCGGTCGGCGCGGTCGGCGCTGTCCGGGGCGTCGGCGGTGTG
>NZ_BAAALF010000795.1:0-655 GCF_039528135.1 Kitasatospora nipponensis
CCTCCTGGGAGTGCCCATGTCGGGGTGGGGCCGTGAGGCGCAGTCAGAAAGGCGGCAGTTTGGGGTGATCTGCCCCTGACAGGCGCGCTGACAGGGAGTATTGGGCACCCCGGCGGGGCGGCACAAGACTTTTGTCGCGGGCGCCGGGTGTCAGCGCGGCGGGCGGGTCCGGCGCATGGACAGATGGGATGATTTGGGGTCATTGCGCGGTGTTCGCCGTGTGTGGGTCGGTGTGGAGATGAGGGCCTGGATGCCGTCCGAGCTGGTCTACAGCGTGCATACCGCCGGGGAGCCGGGGATGTACAAGACGTCGGTGCTGGTGACCGGGGAGCGTGAGGCTCTTCTGATCGACGGTCAGTTCACGCTTGCCGAGCAGCATCGGGTGCTGGCCGATGTCATCGACTCGGGGAAGCGGTTGACAACGGTGTTCGTCAGCGCGGCCGACCCGGACTACTACTTCGGACTGCAGGTCATCCGGCAGGCGTTCCCGGATGTGCGGGTGGTGTGCACCCCCGCCACGCTGGCCAAGATCGAGGCGACCTGGAAGGCGAAGCTCGAGACCTGGGCCCTCCTGGGGGCGAACCTGGCGACGGAGGTGGTGATCCCCGAGCTGCTGGGGTCGGACCGCTTCGAGTTGGAGGGGCACGTCTTCGAG
>NZ_BAAALF010000796.1:0-655 GCF_039528135.1 Kitasatospora nipponensis
ACCGTCGCCCGAAACGCTAGGGATCGACGGGAATCGTCGTCAATGGTCCAGACCATCACGGTTGGACACCGGCCGAACCGGATCCTCCGCCTCCACTTCCGTCGTGCTGATCCGAACAGATCCTGACCCGTACATCTGTTGCCCTGAGCCACCCTCACCGGATGGGCCCGGCCGCTAGGCTGGCGCGGTCGCCGGATCGGAGCGGAACCAGGAAGGGACGGCGCGATGATCGACAGCCTGCTCAACCTGGTGCTCGGCCTGCTGGCCAGCGCCATCAGCGCCGGTCTCGGCTGGCTCGCCCAGACCGTGCGCCGTCGCCGACGGCTCGGCCGGGTGCGGGAGTTCTTCGGCATGCCCGGCGGCACCGAGTGCCTGCTGGTGGTCAACCGGCAGTCCCCGGCTGCCAGTTCGAAGAGCGTCTCGCGCAACGACGTGTACGCGCTGATGGAGTTGGCCGCGCTGGTCAAGGAGTGCGACGCGCAGGCCGACATCGTCGCGCACGACCAGGTCCGCCAGGGGCTGGGCGGCAAGGCCGAGTTCTGCCTCGGCGGCCCCGACAGCAACGAGCGGACCGCCGCCCACCTGCGGAACTGGCTGCCCGGGGCGGGCTTCGTCACGGAACCGGGGCGGACCTACAGCGACACCATCATGGCGG
>NZ_BAAALF010000797.1:0-654 GCF_039528135.1 Kitasatospora nipponensis
ACGCCCTTGGGCTCGCCGGTGGAACCGGAGGTGTGGATCACGTAGGCCGCACTGTTCGGGTGGATCTCCAGGCCCAGGTTCCCGGCCGGCCCGTCGTCCGGGTCGTCCACCAGAACCGCTTCGGTGCACGGGAGTTGGCCCAGCGTCGCCCGGTCGGTGACCACCGTGTCGGCCACCGCCAACAACCTCGCGATCCGCTCCGCCGGATAGTCCGTGTCCACCGGCACGAACGCACCACCGGCCTTCAACACCGCGAACAGCGCCACCACCGACTCCACCGAACGCGGCAACGCCAACGCCACCAACCGCTCAGGGCCCACCCCCGCCGCCACCAACCGCCGCGCCAACCGGTTCGCCCGCGCGTTCAACTCACCGAACGACAACGACACCCCCGCACAGACCACCGCCGACACCTCCGGCGTCCGCACCACCTGCGCCTCGAACAACTCCGGCAGGACGGCGGCCGAGAACTCCACCCCCGTGTCGTTCCACTCCCCCAGCACCAGGTGGCGCTGTTCCGCCGACAGCGCGTCCACGCCGTGCACCGGACCCGCCGGGTCCGCCACCAGCTGCGCCAGCACCCGCGGCAACGCCACCGCGATCGACTCGACCGTCTCCCGGTCGAAGAGATCCACCGCGTACTCCAGCGCACCG
>NZ_BAAALF010000798.1:0-653 GCF_039528135.1 Kitasatospora nipponensis
CGAGAGTCTGCGCAGGTCAGCAGCAACATCGTTGGATTCACGGCCGTTGCTACCGGCACCCCATAAGGAACCGCCGACCGAATACAGGTCACTGACCAGCAGTTACCGCGGCTCGCGGCCCGTTTCTGCCGCTGCTCATCGGTATCCTGTTCGGTCTCGCCATGGACTACGAGGTGTTCATCGTCTCCCGGGTGCGTGAGGACTAGGTCCACGGAGTCCCCCCGCACCAGGCTGCCGTCAACGGCCTCGGCCACAACGCCCGGGTCGTCACCGACGCCGCCCTAATCGTGGTCGCGGTGTTCGGCGGGTTCATGCTCGCCCTCGACCCGGTCATCAAGTCCATCGGGTTCGCCCTGGCCGTCGGAGTGTTCATCGACGCGTTCATCGTCCGCATGACTCTCGTACCGGCCGCCATGTCCCTGCTACCGGTGGCTTGTTGACATGGGATCAGATCGGCAGTACTCGCGAGGAGAGTCTTTCGGGGTGTTGCCATGACGGCGCGTGCTCCGTGTCCACCGGCTCCCGGGCCCCTCGAGGGGTACGCGGCCAGGTTCGACGACCTGTTCAGCTCGCTGGCCCAGCGGCGGGGATTTCGCGAGTACCTGACCGGCCTGTTGCTTCCAAGGGACCGGAACAAGACGCTGACCACGCTC
>NZ_BAAALF010000799.1:0-653 GCF_039528135.1 Kitasatospora nipponensis
ACACGAAGACCACCGACGAGGAGTGGGGACCGGCGACGTCCGACGCGCTGCACGGGCAGTGGCTCGTCGTGCGCCGCGGCAAACGGAACCTGGCCGGACTGCGCCTGCTGGCGTGATCTGCCCTCTGACCAGGGGGTTCGCCATAAAGGGACCCCCCTGTTTCAGAGGGTTTCGCGGCCGTGTAATGTTCTCTTTGTCGCCAGGGAGACCGGGCAGACGGAAGCCGAAAGGCCAAGTCGGAAGCCCCGGGTTACCAGGCGAGGGGACATGAACCAAGCTCCCACAGGTGTGGTAGAGTGGGTGTTCCCAGTCGAAGCGATTAGCTCATAACAAGCCGGTAGGTTTGACAGTGAGTTCGTCGCGCCTCGACGATAAAGACCAACTGCGTGTTGTTTGAGAACTCAACAGTGTGTTTGTGAGCTTTGTTTTGTTGCTTAGGGCCTCTTTTTTGGGGTTTTTTTGAGCTAGCGCAGGGCCATGGGTGATCGCGTGTTTCGCGTGGTTGGTTGTGGTGTTGTGTTTTTTGCTTGGTTTGGATTTTTCAATGCATTGTTGGAGAGTTTGATCCTGGCTCAGGACGAACGCTGGCGGCGTGCTTAACAAGTCGGAGGCCAAGCGGGCTTAGGAAGACAAGCCGGGTATCCAACTCCCTG
>NZ_BAAALF010000800.1:0-653 GCF_039528135.1 Kitasatospora nipponensis
CGCGGATCTTTGGCCCCGGGCATCTGTTCCGCATCGTGCAGCAGCCGGAGCCGGCCCGGGAGACGGGTACCCGGGTGCGGCTCTACCTGCGCGGGGATGCGGCCGAGTGGCGCTCCTGGTCGGCACCGGACACCCTGCGGCAGGTGCTGGGGATCGCCGAGTTCGCCACCACCGTCCGCCGGGGCGAGGAGGTGGCGAAGTGGGTGCCCGGTGTGCTGGCGGACACGTTCCGGCTGGAAAGGGTGGAGGAAATGCAGTTCGCGTTCGGGCCGGACGGGGCGGAGAGTTCGGCTGGAGCCAACCGCACAGTGGTGTGGCCCGGAGGGCCGGAGGGCACCCGGGTGATCTGGTGTGAGCGAGGTGGTGCGCTACTGGTGGACGGACTGCGGGTCGAACTCGGTGAGTCGAGCTGGGCCTTGCGTCATCTCCGAGGGGCTGTGGTCAGTCTCAGCGGCCGTCACACGCCTGGGCGGCTGTCCGTCGACCGGAGTCAGGTCCTCGACGACCTCTCGGAGCAACTGGAGGTTCTGCTGGCCGAAGCGGTTCCGGTCCTGGTCGGCGCGCCGGATTCGTTCCTGACACTCGAGTGGATGCGCAAGCTCGCCGAGGCCAGCCTGTATCTCGCGGACGTCGTCGCCACGGCGGCGGCCGAG
>NZ_BAAALF010000801.1:0-651 GCF_039528135.1 Kitasatospora nipponensis
CCGATCACCGGATCGACCGGGCGCGGACGATCATCGACGGATGCGGGTTCAAGTCCCGCCTGTGCCTCTGACCGTGGCACGGTAGTTCAACGGGAGAACACGTCGATCTCAGAATGATCCGCACCCTTCAACGTGCCGGTGTGTGCAATTGGGTGGCATCTCAGGGGCCCGGGGGCTGGATACGTCCCCGGGTCCCGTCACGTCCGGGGCCGATGTTAACGCTCACAATCGTACGTAAGGAAACCATAAGCAAACGGTCACGGACTGGTGAAGGCTCGATGAATAACGCTGCGACTTGACCTGTACAAGGCGAGCCTTGCCTTGCCCGCCACCGTTGTGGTCCCCGCCACAGCGGTTCCCCCGTTGCCCCCATGGAGTCCGTCGATGTCCGTCATCCCCAGCAGCACAGTCGACTCTGCCCGGCCCTACCTGGTGGGCCTGTCCCGGATCGCGATCGGCCTGCTCTTCTCCTGCCACGGCGCCGCTTCCCTGTTCGGCGTCCTCGGCGGCACCAAGGGCGGCGGCACCGTGGAGGCGCTGTCCTGGCCCGGCTGGTACGCGGCCGTGATCCAACTGGTCGGCGGCGTCCTGGTGTTGGTCGGCCTGGGCACCCGGACGGCTGCGATCGTCTGCTCCCGCTCCATGGCGTAC
>NZ_BAAALF010000802.1:0-651 GCF_039528135.1 Kitasatospora nipponensis
GCTTCCTTCGGAGGTCGAGTTGCCGCCTGCGGTGCCGGTTCAGCCCACGCCCGGCAGCCCGGTACCCGGTCGAGGTGGTAAACACCATCGCGTTCGGTCAGATCCGACTCGCCCTTGCGGTGGTCGCGGAGCAGCTTGAGCGCGTCGGCGGAGCACACGAAGCGGACGTTCTTCAATCGGCCGCCGGTAGTCCAGATGGAGACGGTCTGCTGATCCAACTGCCAGGACAGGCACCGGTCGTCATACGGCTGCGCGGCCACGGGGCGGAAGACGACCGGCTTGGACTCCGCCTTGATCCAGCGTTTGGAACCGGGCTTGCCGAGGTTCCCGACTCGGATGTTCACCTTCAACGTGGTGTAGGCGTCGCGCGTCTTCTTGATGACGTGCTGGGCGGCCTGCGCCCCAAGTCCGCGCGCCTTCAACTCGGCGTAGGTGTGCTTGCGCAGCTCGTACTCACGCGGCACGCCGTGCTCGAACGCCACCTCCGACACCCAGTTCGCGGCGTCATTGACCGTGCGCAGAGTGCGCTCAAGCGCGGATGCCTGCACGGCATCCGGCACGAGCTTGACCTGCGTCACAATCTTCACGAGAGTGATCGTAGCATTACTCTATGCCACCACGCTGGGAGCCGAATCCCGGTATCCGCAGGGG
>NZ_BAAALF010000803.1:0-651 GCF_039528135.1 Kitasatospora nipponensis
CCCGCCTACAACCTCACCGTCACGGACCTGCACACCTACTATGTTCTCGCCGGAACGACACCGGTCCTGGTTCACAACTGCGGATCAAACTTCAAGCCCGGCGAAGATGACATCCACTACAACAAGCACGTTCTTGGCGTAATGAAGAACGGGAAGTCCAAGGAAGGCGGTCCGGATATGCCTGAATATCTCGACAAGGCCGACTACCTGGCCGGTGCGCGAGGATTGCTCGATGGGCCCGCCAAAAGGGGTGTCCTGGAAGGGAGGCGGGGCACCGATACGCTCCGATTCGATACCTCCACTGGCGCTTTCGGCGTGAAGACCGAGGACGGCATCATGCGAACCTTCTTTCGGCCCGGCGGCGATGGTGAAGCGTATTTCCGGGGAACTGATGGACTGACCCCAATTAACTTCTGAGAATGCACGTAATTGTGACTGAGATCGACGCCATGGCTGCCGAGATTGCGAAGAGTGCAGGCTGGCAGAGGTTCCAGTCGTGTGATGATTTCGTAAACGCATGGATCTCGTTCGTTGATCAATGTGCAAGCGGATATGACATGAGTATTTATGAGTACGAGAATGACCTGGCGGTCCGAACGGCCATTCAGATTCTTCTTGTGGATGGGCGGATGAGACGACTTGAAGGGTTCG
>NZ_BAAALF010000804.1:0-651 GCF_039528135.1 Kitasatospora nipponensis
TGGGCAGCGCACCGCCGGACTCCCGGTTCAGAGCGCAGACCATCGCACACAGCAGCGGACTGTCGGTGATCTGGGCCAGGTCGTCCGACTGCTCCAGCGTCCGCATCAGCCCGCTCTCCAGGTCGGTCAACTCCTGCCGCCAGCGAGCCAGTTCCTGGGGCGTGTGGGTGCCCGCGGTGACCTCGGCGAGGATCGCCCCGTGCCAGCGTCCGATGAACCGGCGTCGGTGCTCCTCCCCCATCGGGCTGAGCGCCAGCTCCTGGAAGTCCAGGTGGGTCAGCCAGCCAGGCTCGACCGCCGAGGGGCGGACCGTGGCCAGCGTCCAGACCTTCGGGTAGCGGTCCAGTAGTCGCTCCAACCACTCCAGGATCTGCCGCCGTTGGGCCTCCGACACCTCGTCCAGTCCGTCCACCAGGAGCATCCCCCGGTCGCCGCTCAGCACCCGGCCGACCCAGCCGATCGGCTTCTGCTCGGCACACAACCGGCCGTCCAGGGCGACGAGTTGCTCGGGCATTGGGTTGAAGTTTCCCTGCCGGGCGAGCTTCCGTACCTGCAGCACCAGCGGCACCCGGTGGTTCAGCTCCGCCAGCTCCTCCCCCAGCGTGCCCGCGACTGCGCCGGTGGCCAGCCACTGGACCAGGGTGGTCTTCC
>NZ_BAAALF010000805.1:0-388 GCF_039528135.1 Kitasatospora nipponensis
CACTGATCATCCGTCAGATCCGACGGATACCCACCCCTGTCAGCACTCACTCAACGCTCAACGACCCCACAAGCCGCGGGACACGGCAGATCTCAAACGCGGTCTCAGACCGTCCAGCCGGCTGCCACGCTGCCGGGGCGTCATGAACCTGAGCCGTCAGCCATCCGTTCCATCCACTCGCGCACGGTCACCGCGTGCTCGATGCGGTTGACGATGGCCTTCTTGGACGCCGTGTCCAGAGTCTCCGGGATCTTGTCGAAGGTGTTGGGAAGGACGTCGAGCAGACCCCAGATCTGTTCGCCAGTGTTGACGGTCAGCAGTTGCTGGCACCTCCACTGCAGCGGCACGTCGGGACGGTGCCCGAGCCGCTGCACGAGCGTGGGCAACA
>NZ_BAAALF010000805.1:398-650 GCF_039528135.1 Kitasatospora nipponensis
CCGACCGGGACCCGCTGGCTGAAGGTGTGCATGGCGGCCTCTTGGGCCAGGTCCAGGAGCTGAGCGGTGTCGACGGCTCGAACAGTGCGAGGAAGGCTCGGGGTCATGTCGCGATGATGCCAAGAAGTCCCCGCGGGGCCGAGAGGTCAGCTGGCCCAGGATGCGATCTGCCGACGGGCAGGGCCCCAGACTTCCTCGAACTCCTTGGAGGTGAGTTGCTCGGGGTGGTGGCCTTCCCATTCCGAGATGGGC
>NZ_BAAALF010000806.1:0-650 GCF_039528135.1 Kitasatospora nipponensis
CTCAACGGCTCGATCCAGTCCTTGAACACCCCGGCCGAGGCACCGGCCGGGGGGAGCAGGAACACCCTCATGCGGGCACCGGCACGGCGGCCGCGCCGACGGTGGCCAGCTCGGCGGTCACCACCCGGCCGCGCGCGCCGAGCAGCGCGCTGTCCTTCACCTCGTTGCCCAACTGGGCCGTCCGGCACAGCATCTTGAGCATCCGCCAGGCCGGGACCGCCTCGTTCCGCGCGGCCATCAGGCCCTCGCCGCCGTCCGGCAGCAGCACCCAGGGCTCGGTGCTGCGGGAGTACGCCTCGATCAGCGCCAGGTAGGCCCGCTCGGTCATCAGCGCGGAGGTGTACGAGTTGGCGAACTGGGCGTACCGCCGGATCCCGCCCTCGGCCAGCGCGTCGGTGAACGCCTGCCGGTACGCCTCGATCTCCCCGGCCAGCCGGGCCCGGTCGGCCAGGAACTCGTCCACCGCGCGCGCCTCGCGCTCGCGCACCGCACCGGACTTGAGCAGCTCGAGCGCCCGCTCGCCGACGTTCAGCCGGTAGAGCGTGTCATGCTTCTCGTAGACGTGGAACAGGTTGGAGCGGACCGACTCGACGAACAGCTGCCGGTCGAAGGTGAGCGCCAGGGTGCGGGTGCGGACGTTGTCGGTGCCC
>NZ_BAAALF010000807.1:0-649 GCF_039528135.1 Kitasatospora nipponensis
GACGGATTTTACCCGTTAGTTTCGGCCGGTAATCAACAGTACTCCCCACGCACTACCGATCGTGATCGGTAGCCGAAGCACACACTCACCTGTTCGGACCACCCCGGATCCGGCCGCCGGACGACACGTTCCGACAACGACTTCACACGACATCGACACCTCGCGTGCGCCCTTCGCGACCGCAACGCCGTCCACATGGCACGATGAGCGCGTGAGCAGCCCGAAGCATGAATTCAACGACGGCGACAACCCGGACGCCGGGGGCTGGGTGCCCTACCTCCCGTTGTCGGAGGATCCCGCGGCCGACTCCGCCGAAGGCGCGTCGATCGGATCGCTGGTCAAGGACGCGACGCAGCACATGTCGACGCTGTTCCGAGCCGAACTGGAACTGGCGAAGACCGAGACGGTCGGCGAGGTCAAGAAGGCCACCAAGGGCAGCATCTTCTTCATCATCGCCGCGGTGGTCGCGCTCTACAGCTCGTTCTTCTTCTTTTTCTTCCTCGGTGAACTGCTGTCGGAGTGGCTCCAGCGCTGGGCCGCGTTCGGCATCGTGTTCCTGTTGATGCTGGTGTCCGCCGGGATCTGCGGCTTCGTGGGCTATCGGAAGTTCAAGAAGGTCCGCGCGCCACAGCGATCGATCGACAGCATC
>NZ_BAAALF010000808.1:0-649 GCF_039528135.1 Kitasatospora nipponensis
GGCCAGGGCTCGGCGTCGGCGGGGGAGTCGGGGAAGAGCCGGGCCAGCACCCGTTCGCAGAGCTCGGCGGGCGGGGCCCACGGCAGGCCGAAGCCCTCGGCCAGGTCGTGGGTGTGGGCCAGGATCTCCACGATGCCCATGGCGGTGAAGCCCTCGGGGTCGGAGATGCCGAAGATGTGGTGCGCCCGGACCTGCGGCGGCGTGCAGCGAGCCATCGCGACCAGCAGCGCACCGGTGGTCTCCAGCACCTGGAGCATCCCGGCGGGCCCGGCCGCACGGTCGACGCCGATCGCGTTGGCGGGGCCGCCGGCCCGCGTCCGTGTCCAGCTGAACGGCACCTCACGTTCCAGCGGCGGGGTCCGCGGGCCGATCTGGGCGGCGTACGAGAAGAGGTCGTCGGCCAGGTGCTCGGCGGTCTCCCAGCACGTCCACTCCAGCGAACCGGCCGGCTGGTCCCAGCCCGCCTCGGGCGCCGCGCGCAGGGTGTCGACGGCGAGCCGAACGGCCAGGTCGAGGTCGTCCGGCGTCACCGGCTGGGTTGAACGGATCATGGTCATGGCAGGACCGTACCCTGCCGGTCAGCGGGGGTGGCAGCCCATTCTGCCGGACCGTCAGCGCAGCAGGCCGAAGCGCTGGGGAATGGCTGTGG
>NZ_BAAALF010000809.1:0-648 GCF_039528135.1 Kitasatospora nipponensis
CCTCCTCCAGCCACTCGACCGGCTTCTTGTGCACCGGGCAGAGCTTCTCGTCCTCGGTGGCGCCCGGCAGCAGCTCGCCGGGGATCTTGTACTCCTCGCAGCCGACGCAGTACGGGCCCTCGTAGCCGCCCTTGTAGATCTCGCCCTTGTCGAACAGGTCCTGGACGAACTCCTGGACCCGGTCGGTGTGCCGCTGCTGGGTGGTGCGGATGAAGTCGTCGTTGGCGATGTTCAGGTGCTGCCAGAGCGGCTTCCACTCCTGCTCGACCAGCCGGTCGCACCACTCCTGCGGAGTGACGTTGTTGGCGTCCGCCGTGCGCATGATCTTCTGGCCGTGCTCGTCGGTACCGGTCAGGTACCACACCTTCTCCCCGCGCTGGCGGTGCCAGCGCGTGAGGACGTCCCCGGCGACGGTGGTGTACGCGTGGCCCAGGTGCGGGCGATCGTTCACGTAGTAGATCGGGGTGGTGACGTAGTAGGCCGAGTTCGATGCCTCGGTGGTGCTGTGGTCTGCAGTGGCCGCCATGGTCGGAAATCTTAGCGGCGCGAAGGAACCACCCTCGACTCGATTAGCTCGGGGGTGGTCCCTGTCGCTGGGCGGATCAGGCCGCGCGGCCGAACAGCGAGCGGAGCCAGGTGCCGAACGAG
>NZ_BAAALF010000810.1:0-646 GCF_039528135.1 Kitasatospora nipponensis
GACCGAAATATCCGAACGCGCTCTCGGCCGCGTCGCCTTCCCACTCGTGACGCGCTTTGCCCACGCTCTCGTTCGTCCGCTGCGACAGCCGCTCGAGAACGTTCTTGACCTTGCTGAACGTCTCGGACATCTGGTTGACCTGGGCGGGGTCCAGCTTCGTGGTCACGAAGCCCTTCATCTCGGCGTGCTGGTGGCCCTGATAGTTCTGGTCCGAGCCGCTGAGACCGTCCAGCACTTCCGCGTCCGGGGCGAGCTCCTTGATCTGCTGCTCGTTCATGCCCCGTGCCCGCATCTGGGCCACGAAATGGCCGAACGGGCCGAGTGAGCCGTGCTCGACGGCGCCTTCGAGGTAGTACGTGCCCTCGCGCTGTCCCGGAGCCAGGTCGGCGTACCCGCCGTCCTGGCCACCGCCGTTGCCGTCCTGACCGCCGTCACCGGGCTGCGACATAGCTACTTCCCCCACCTCGTCCTCAGGTCCGTTCGGCCAAAGCTCACCGTACCTTTTGACGGTGTACCCGCGGAAACAGTTCCATGGTTTCCCCGCCGATCTTCGGGAGCAAGACCGGCGAAAACGGGCCAATTCGGGCGAACGTGATCAGCGGGTGTCGGCGTGCTTGTCCCGCATCGGGGTGCGTGGCTCCGGGAC
>NZ_BAAALF010000811.1:0-645 GCF_039528135.1 Kitasatospora nipponensis
AAGTGGCCGACGACGCCGTCACCTTCATCCGGGCACTCGGGCTCGACCAGGTGGACATCCTCGGCTTCTCGATGGGCGGGATGATCGCTCAGGTGATCGCACAGAACGAACCACAGCTCGTTCGCAGGCTGATCCTCGCGGGCACAGGACCCGCCGGTGGCAAGGGCATCAAGAACGTGACCCGGATCTCCCACCTCGACACCCTCCGAGCACTGCTCACCCTCCAAGATCCGAAGCAGTACCTCTTCTTCACGCGTACCGCGAACGGACGCCGGGCCGGCAAGGAGTTCCTGGCCCGACTGAAGGAGCGAACGCAACACCGGGACAAGGCGATCTCCCCCAGCTCCTACCTCTCCCAGCTCAAGGCCATCCACCGATGGGGCCTGCAGGCGCCGGCCGACATGTCCCGCATCCACCAGCCGGTCCTGGTGGCCAACGGCGAGAGCGACCGGATGGTGCCGAGCGAGAACACCCTCGACCTCGCCGCACGACTGCCCCGGGGCGAACTCGTCCCCCTCTACCCGGACGCCGGACACGGCGGGATCTTCCAGTTCCACGACGCGTTCGTGGCGAGCGCCCTCACATTCCTCAAGGCACACCCCGACGCCTGACCGCCGCGTAGCTCAGGAAAAACGTCGAAGTCAG
>NZ_BAAALF010000812.1:0-644 GCF_039528135.1 Kitasatospora nipponensis
CGACCCGAAGGTCGCCTCCGGCCTGGTGAACACCGTCAAGGACGTCCTCTCCCGCAACGTCACCTTCGAGGACAAGGGCAAGCAGGACGGCGCCGACCACGTCTACGTCTCCGCTCCGGCCAAGGCCCTCGCGGACGACCTGCTGAAGAGCATCCGGCCGGTGCTCAAGGACATCCCGGGCATGGGCGACGAGCTGCCTTCCGCCGCCCCGACCGAGATCCCGGACAAGAAGGTCGGCCTGGACGTCTTCATCAAGGACGGCTCGGTCTCCGCGCTCTCCTTCGACCTGGCCCAGATCGACAGCAAGCTGCCGGCCGAGGCGCACCTGCCGGTCAAGATGACCTTCAGCAAGGACGCGGCCGAGGCCCCGAAGGCGCCGGAGGGTGCGACCAAGTTCGCCATGTCCGACTTCGAGGAGATCGTCACCTCGATGATGGGCAGCAAGATGGGCGCCAAGGGCGGCGCGACGACCGGCGGCAAGACCGCCGCGACCCCGCTGACCGCGGCCCAGGTCAAGGAGCTGGTGGCCAAGGGCATCCCCGAGGCCCAGATCAAGCTGCTGAACCAGGGCGGCATGACCTACGAGCAGCTCAAGATGCTGGCCGACGCCGCCGGCTGACACCCCGTACGTGACGAAGGCCCCG
>NZ_BAAALF010000813.1:0-644 GCF_039528135.1 Kitasatospora nipponensis
CCTTCCACTGCGCGGGTAGCGGCCCGGCCCCGGCCTGCCCCGCCGCCGCACCGCTCGCGGCCACCGTGGTCTGCTCGGCGGTCTCGGCGGTGTTCCAGAGGTGGCCGCAGCGCGGGAGAGTCCACCGCTCGGTGTAGTCCTCGCCCGCGGCTTCGAGCGACGGCCCGTCCAGAGCCGGACGGCGGGGCGCGGTGACCGCGCTGATCTCCTCGATCTGGGCGGGGGTGATGCGCCACTGCCTCGCCTTGGCGGGCTGCTTGCCCTCGGTACCGACCAGCAGCGACCCCGGACCGGAGAACGAATCCTCCGCGCGGAGGGCGCGCCAGCCGAAGAGGTGGCCCAGCTCGGAGTCCTCGTAGGCGCCGGTGGCGACCCGGTTCGAGGCCATCTTGCGCACCAGCGGATCGGGCATCACGTCCGAGGTGACCCGCAGGACCGACACCACGGCGCGAATGGCCATGGCGCGGGCAATGCGGATGACCTCGGAGACCCCGGCGAGAACGGCGCGGGCCTCGCGGGTGGCGGCGACCTCGGCGCCCTCGTCCATGATGATGACGATCTCCGGGACGCTCGGCCCGACGGGCAGCTTGTCGTCGTTCGCGTCGCGCATCGCGTCCTGGTAGGCGACCTTGCGGCGCTTGGCG
>NZ_BAAALF010000814.1:0-643 GCF_039528135.1 Kitasatospora nipponensis
TTGGTGAAGGCCCACACACCCGAGTCCTGGACCACGTTGTTGCTCAGGGTCTCGTAGCGGGAGCCCTCGTCGAGGTAGAGGCCGACGGTGTTCCTGTTGTCGTAGACGTGGTTGTGGTCGATGCTCGTGCCGGGGTTGGCCGACAGCGAGTAGATGCTGCCGCCGTCGTGGAACACCTTCTTGGTGCCGTGCACCTTGTTGTAGCTGACGACGGTGTTCTTCAGGGTCGTCGCCGTGGTGTAGACGGGCTGGTAGTTGTAGAGGCCGCGGTTCCGGTAGTCCTGGCTGCCGCCGGCGTCGTTGGCCCCCCAGCCCCAGCCGACGTCGATGCCGTCGTAGGCGAGGTTCGAGACCTCGTTGTGGGTGATGACGGCGTGCGTGACGTAGGTCGAGAGGATCCCGGCCATGTCCTTGTAGTCCTTGGCGACATCACTGATCCGGTTGTCCTGGATGGTGATGTTCTGGTTCGTCATCCCGGCGTTGGACGGGTGGTGGGCGTCGGGCCGCACACCCCCGACCACGATGCCCGCCCCGGAATCGTCGGTGAACGTGTTGCCCGAGACCATGATGTCCGAGGCGCCCAGGCCGACGCCGGAGGCGTGGGCGTTGGCGTCGTTGCCGATGCCGAGGGCCACCTGACCCA
>NZ_BAAALF010000815.1:0-643 GCF_039528135.1 Kitasatospora nipponensis
CCCGTACGACGCGCCGGACTACACCGTCGGCGAGATGATCAACCTGGTGGGCAACGGCCCGATCCGGGTGATGTACAACCCCTCGCAGGTCGGCGGGAACCCGAACTGCTACTCCTCCTCGATCCCGAACACCGAGGAGCACGCCGCGGCGGGCCCGCTGAACCACTGGTTCTACCTGCTCGCCGAGGGCTCCAACCCGGGTGGCGGCAAGCCCACCAGCCCGACCTGCAACAGCAGTTCGGTGACCGGTCTGGGCATCCAGAACGCCGGGAAGATCTTCTACGGCGGCATGCTGCTGAAGACCAGCGGGATGACCTACAAGAAGTACCGGACCGCGACCCTGACCGCGGCCAAGAACCTCGACCCCAGCTGCGGCTACTTCACCCGGGCCAAGGCGGCCTGGGACGCGGTCAGCGTGCCGGCCCAGGCCGGTGACCCGACCTGCACGCCCACCGGCAACAACGACTTCGGGCTGACGCTCAATCAGACCGCGGGTTCGGTCCAGCCCGGCGCCTCCACCACCGCGACCGCCAACACCTCGGTCACCTCGGGCAGCGCGCAGACGGTCAACCTGACCGCCTCCGGTGCGCCGGCCGGTGTCACGGTGTCCTTCAACCCCTCGTCGGTGCAGGCCGGTTCGGCC
>NZ_BAAALF010000816.1:0-643 GCF_039528135.1 Kitasatospora nipponensis
GGTTGTCGAAGTTGGAGTGGATCAGCTCGGGCTCGCCGACCGAGTGGATGTCGGGGAGGCGGGTGAGGAGCTCCCGGAAGAGCACCTTCATCTCCTGGCGGGCCAGGTAGGCGCCGAGGCAGAAGTGCCGGCCGCCGCCGCCGAAGCCGAGGTGCGGGTTGGGCGAGCGGGTGATGTCGAAGGCGTCCGGGTCGGTGAAGACCGCCTCGTCCCGGTTGGCGGAGCCGAAGAACAGCACCACCTTCTCGCCCTTCGCGAGGTGGGTGCCGTTCAGCTGGTGGTCGGCCGCGACGGTGCGGCGGAACTGGATGATCGGGGTCGAGTGCCGGACCATCTCCTCGACCGCGCCGCCCAGGTGGGTGTCCAGGTCGGCGAGCAACAGCTCGCGCTGCTCGGGGTGTTCGGTCAGCAGGTGCAGGCCGTGGGCGAGCGCGTTGCGGGTGGTCTCCACCCCGGCGACCAGCAGCAGGGAGAAGAAGGCGCCCAGCTCACGGGAGTTGAGCCGACGGCCGTCCACGTCGGCGGTGACCAGTGCGGAGATCAGGTCGTCGGTGGGGCGGCGGCGGCGCTCCCGGCCGAGGGCGGCGATCGAGCCCTGCATCCGGGCCAGCGCGCGCAGGCCCTTGCCGGGGATGCGAATTCG
>NZ_BAAALF010000817.1:0-642 GCF_039528135.1 Kitasatospora nipponensis
CCGAGCTCCTTGCTGATGTTGGCGTAGGTGCCGCTCGGGGTCTTGGCGTAGAAGGCCAGCACGTCGTCGCCGGCCAGGTCGTCCCCGGGCTGGACGTTGGGCCACATCCGGGGGTTGGAGAGCAGGTCGTCGTTGGTCATGGCCATCTCCTGCAGCCACGGCCACCGGTCGATGTTGCCCTTCACGAAGCCGTCGGCCTGCAGGATCGCCAGGTCGCCGTCGTTGCGGAAGTCGGCCATCTTGGTGTCCCAGCCCCAACCGGTCCAAGCCACCCCCTGCTCGCGCGCCTCCTGGGTGAACGGCGCGATGTCCTGCTCCAGCTTCTCCTTCATCTCGTCGTTGTTCTTCGCCTGGTTGATCCAGAGGAAGTTGGACTCCTCCAGGCCCCAGGCGGCGGTGATGTTGCTGACCATGATGTCGAAGCTGCCGTTGTGGTTGACGTCGGCGAAGTCGACGCCCATGCCCTTGAACGAACCCTTGCCCAGGACGAAGGACTTGGGCGTGGTCGCGTCCCGGCGGCCGGTGGCCTCGGTGAACGCGATCCGACCCGGCACGGAGCGGTTGTACAGCAGGTGCGCGTGGCCGAAGTCGTTGGCGATGTACAGGTCCGGCAGGCCCCTGCCGGTCAGGTCGGTGCCGGCG
>NZ_BAAALF010000818.1:0-641 GCF_039528135.1 Kitasatospora nipponensis
ATGTTCTTCCAGCTGCCCACCATGAGCTGGGCCCTGGTCATCCCGGCCCTGCTGCTGCAGTGCGTCTTCAACACCGGCCTGGCGCTGGCGATGGCCCGGATCGGCGCCAAGACCAGTGACATGGCGCAGCTGATGCCGTTCCTGCTGCGCACCTGGATGTACACCTCCGGCGTGATGTACAGCGTCCAGAGCGCGGTGGACAAGTGGCCCACCGTCTTCCAGGTGCTGTTCCGGATGAACCCGGCCTCGGTCTACATGGACCTGATCCGCTACGCCTTCATGCCGAACGCGTACAACAAGCACGCGCTGCCCGACCACATCTGGCTGATCGCGTTCGGCTGGGCCCTGGTCGCCGGTGTGGCCGGCTTCATCTTCTTCTGGAAGGCAGAGGAGGAGTACGGCCGTGGCTGACACCGCTACCACCGAGACCCGAGAGGCCGCCATGACGGACGTTCAGGACACCCGCGTCCCCACCGTGGCGGTCGACGACGTGCACATCGTCTACAAGGTGCACGGCGCCGGCTCCGGGAAGGGCAGCGCCACCTCGGCGCTGAGCCGGATCATCTCCAAGAAGCGCTCGCCCGCGATCCGCGAGGTGCACGCCGTCCGGGGGATCAGCTTCACCTCGTACCGGGGTGAGG
>NZ_BAAALF010000819.1:0-640 GCF_039528135.1 Kitasatospora nipponensis
GCCGCCGACCCGGGCCGCGCCGACCATGCCGATCGGGGAGTCCGCCTGGCGCGGGTCGTCGCTGACGATGGCGTGCCAGAGGCCGGGGATCTTGCCGGGCAGAGCGATCAGCGCGGAGACTCCGTGCTTGGCGTTGACGGCCATCTCGTCGATGCTCTCGCCGAGGCTGAGATGGTCCACGCCCACGGCCGGGGCGAAGCCCAGGAAGCCCGCCGTGACGGTCTCGCCCTTGACCGGGTAGCCGTCCTTGTCGACCTTCGTGACGGTGTTGCTGGTCAGCGTCGCGCTCAGGGTCAGCTGCTGCCCGCCGCGCTCGACCACGATCGGCACGGTCTGGCCGGGCGACTTCCGGATGTCCGCCTGCAGCTGGGCGTAACTGCTGATCTGGTCGCCGCCGAAGGACAGGATGGTGTCACCAGCCCGCAGCCCGGCTGCGGCGGCCGGGCTCGCCGGGGCGTCGGCCGGGCAGCTGTCGGTCGGCTTGCCCGCCGCCACCACGCACTGGCTCACCGAGCCGATGCTGGGCACCGCGATCTGGAGGCCGATCACCATGAACAGCACCAGGTAGAGCCCGAACGACAGGATCAGGTTCATGAAGGGCCCGGCGAACATCACGATGACGCGCTTCCACGGCGCGCGG
>NZ_BAAALF010000820.1:0-639 GCF_039528135.1 Kitasatospora nipponensis
CGCCTGCGGCCTTCGCAGCTGTCTCAGCCCCATCTGCTGCCTGGTCCGCGTCGTTCGCTGCCTGCGCTGCTTTGTGGGCCTTGCCCGCATCGGTGGCAGCGTCAGCTGCCGCGTTCCGGGCTCGGGAAGCAGCATTGGCTGCTCCAGCCGCAGCGGAGGCGGCCCCGGCAGCGGCGCTGGCGGGCACTCCGGCCGCGTTGTTGGCGCTCCTGGCTGCTCCGATGGCCTGTTGGGCGGCCGTAGCAGCCTGGCTCGCTGCTTCCGCTGCCCGCTTGGCTGCAGAGGCAGCATGCTGCACATCGTTCTTTGCTGCTGCTGCTTCGTCAGCGGCCTTCAGTGCAGCAGCTTTCGCCATCTGGGCTGCTGCGACCGCCCGGGCGGAAGCATCCTTGGAGGCGTCCGACTCTGCAGTAGCCTGATGAGTTGGGCGCCCGTCTCGTATTCCTGGTCGCGAGCGCGTGCCACGTGCTGGCCCTCCTTCAGGAATTCTCGGATGTCGTCTGCTGAACCGTTCAGGGCGATCCGGCCAGCCTTCTGAACCGCAGGTCCGCCGACGCTGAGAATCCTGGCGAGCTGTACCTGCTCGTCCTCGTTTCGCTGAATGTACTGGCCTTCGGTCAGGAACCGTCTGAGATCATT
>NZ_BAAALF010000821.1:0-638 GCF_039528135.1 Kitasatospora nipponensis
GGCGCGATTCACACGTTCCCTAGCAGCCTTGTACCTGTCTGAATCGGCCTGGGTCCTCGTTGGAAGCGCATCGGCCTCTGCTCTTGAGGCGACGGCCATTGCATTGATCGCCGCCCGGACCTTCGCGGTAGTCGCCGTTTTTGCATCGGCTTCGAGTGCCGACGCTCGACGGTTGAAGGAGGCAGCCGCAGCCTCCTGGTTGTCCATGGTGATGAGGCCGTCGTACGCGTCGATCGTTGAGTTTGCTGCCTCGCAGCCAGGGTCGGGAGTCGGCGACTTCGACGCTGACGGTGTCTCGCTCACCGCAGGCGCCTGGACCTTCGGCGTGACGACTGACTCGGTGAAAGCCGGCAAGGCGGGACCAGCCTGGTGAGTGGGTTTGGCTGACGGGCTGATCGCTTCCCCGATTTGCTTGAGGTTGGTGACGCCGAGGAACGCCAGCACGCTGATAGCCAGGCCGGCAACAGCGACCCACGTGCGAACCTTGTCGCCGCTATCCATGACGATCCCCCGAAGCGCCTACGGAGCCATCCGGCTTCGCCAAGTCCGTTGATCAATCCGGCCGTTGGCCGAGCAGGACACCCACCATGTTAGGTACGAAGAAGGAGGTACACACTGGGTTACCGCGTTGAGGTACG
>NZ_BAAALF010000822.1:0-638 GCF_039528135.1 Kitasatospora nipponensis
CATCGGTCCTGACAGCACCGCCTCGCGGAACAGCTGGCTGAGGCTGTCCCGGCCGATCTCGTCACCCGGGACCGACAGTTGGCCTCCGGTGGTGGGTGCCGCTTGACCGCCGGGACCGGCCACAGCCGGCTCCAGGGTCAGTTCCGTCTGCATCAACCGGGCCAATGCGGCCGGGGTCTTGCTGTCGAAGACCACCAGCGGGGGCAGCCGGAGACCGGTGGCCTTGTTGGGCAGATTGCGCAGCTCCATCGCGCTCAGCGAGTCGAACCCGGCTTCCAGGAAGTCCCGTTCGGACTCCACCGCCTCCGGCCCGCTGTGGCCGAGCAGGTTGGCGGCGTAGCCGAGCACCACGGCGAGCGGCGCCCGCTCCCGCTCGGCGGCGGCCAGCCCGGCCAGCCGCTGCCGCAGCGAGTCCGCCTCGGCCTTGCCGACCGCCGCCCGGCGTCGGACGGTGACCTGTCCGCGCAGCAGGGCGGGCAGTGAATCGCCTTGCGTGCGAAGGGCCTTGGGGTCGATCCGGAGCGGGACCAGGACGGCCTCGCCGGTCGCGATCGAGGCGTCGAACAGAGCAAGGCCCTCGGCCTGCGGCAGGGCCGGGAGGCCCAGCTTCGCCATCCGCTGCTCGGCCTCGTCGATCG
>NZ_BAAALF010000823.1:0-637 GCF_039528135.1 Kitasatospora nipponensis
TGTGCCTGTTTCAGGGGCCTACCCGTTGTGCTGCCTGTGGCAGCGCAGGGATTGGAGTGACAGACGTGGAGCGTGTGTACGAAAGTGCGCCCGACCTGCACTGAGCAGCCAGACACCCAGGCGAGGCAGCCTAGAACAGATGTTCGCATTACTGAGACTGCGCTTCCCATCTGATCCTGTCATGATGCTCATTTTCCCAGCTCGGAAGACGCACCTAAACGCGATCCGTGCACTCTCCGCATCCGCAGAGCTCCGGCCAGCCCACCCCAACTTGCAGGCAAGTGGGGGAAAGTGGCTGACATGCTCTTGGAGCACCACTAGCCTGAGGTTCCCAGACACGCTGATCAGGGGAACTAACGGATGGCTCTGAGCGCGACTCGACTGACATGCTTCGCCCTTCTGTCCGCGATCGAAGAAGATCTTCGATCACGCATTGAGTACTCGCTCTACGGAGTCCCCCTAGAAGATGCCCTGGGTCAGAGTCGTACGGAAACTGCCATGCAGCGCTATGCTCGCGATCAGGGAAGCACCTCAGCTCCGAATCTTGCCGACCTCCTGCCGTACGTCGATTTTGCCGATGCATTCCAAATCCTGAATGGATCGGCATCAAGTCTCGACCGAGGCGAGGCTGAATTTC
>NZ_BAAALF010000824.1:0-637 GCF_039528135.1 Kitasatospora nipponensis
CCGGTCAGCGGTGACGGCAGGCCAAGGAGCTCATCCACTCGGCCAGGAGGCCAGCTCAGCACTCTGCTGACTGCGTGGTAGCCGTCCGGGATTCTTCCCGGAGCTGGGATGCGGCCGTTTTCGTAGTTGCTGATCGTCTTGCGATCAAGCCCCGCCGCAGCAGCCAGGGCCTGCTGGTTCATACCCCTGGCAGCGCGATCGAGCCTGATCGCGCGCCCCAGCCCCGCCCAGTCGAGGGGCGACTCCTCGGCTGCGCTCATGCCCGCTCCTGGTCTTGTTGGACAACGTTAGGCAACAGCATCCCAGACGCAGGGCACTGTTGCGCAGGCGGGTTCCCGCCATTTCCCCAGGTGGGGCGGCATATGCCTCGCGGATTGCTCATCATGCCTTGCCATTCCTCATCATTGCCCATACTGTTGGGCAGGTGAGAGCGCGAGGTGCAGATATACGGAACAAGCGCGAGCTGGCTGGCTACAGCCTGACCCGATTTGCGCGCGAAGTCGACGTCTCACCAGCGCACTTGTCGCGAGTCGAGCGAGGTCAGCGGGGGGCTCAGCCCGAGTTGTTGGCGCGGATCGCCGCTGGCCTGAAGGTCGCAATCGCCGACATTACCGACTCGCCTGGATGAGAAACGAAG
>NZ_BAAALF010000825.1:0-634 GCF_039528135.1 Kitasatospora nipponensis
AACATCGACAGTGCCGACCCGATCGCCATGTGCATCTCGAGGTACTTGTACGTGCCGAGGCGGCCACCGAACAGCACGTTGCGCTCCTTGGCCTCGACCTTCGCAAGCTCGCGGTACCGCTCGAGCTTCTCCCGGTCGTCCGGGGTGTTGATCGGGTAGTACGGCTCGTCGTCCTCGTTGGCGAACCGCGAGTACTCCCGCACGATGACCGTCTTGTCCTTCGGGTACCGGTCCTCGCGCTCCGGGTGGAAGTGCCGGAACTCGTGGATCCGGGTGTAGGGCACCTCCTGGTCGTTGTAGTTCATGACCGGTGTGCCCTGGTAGTCGCCGGTGGGCACGACCTCGGATTCGAAGTCGAGCGTGCGCCAGCCGAGACGACCCTCGGAGTAGTCGAAATAAAGGTCGAGCGGGCCGGTGTACACGACCGGCGTACCCGCGGGGATCTGATCACGCACGTCGAAGTAGTCGACGTTCAAGCGCACCTCGATGTTGGGATGTTCGGCCATCTTCTCGAGCCACGCGGTGTACCCGTCGACGGGCAGCCCCTCGTAGGTGTCGTTGAAGTACCGGTTGTTGAACGTGTAGCGCACCGGGAGCCGCGCGATGTTCCCGGCCGGCAGTTCCTTGGGATCGG
>NZ_BAAALF010000826.1:0-632 GCF_039528135.1 Kitasatospora nipponensis
CTTTTTCCCTACCGGGGCGAACCCATGGCGCACTCGGATCGCGTCCGTCACCTGGACCGAACGTTCCTCCCACCACCGCCGATGCCAAAGAACGACTCAGCCGATTGAACTCGCTGTCGAATACGAGACCGTGATGACCGCGCTGACCACTCAGGCAGCGTGACCAGACCTGTCACCGGATTCAGCAGCCCCTTTGCCCCGTCGCGGCATGCGTACGTGGGTTACCTCGAGCGCACGATCCGTCGCACGCTAGTCGTGGGCATGTCGGAACGTCAGCATGGCGTCGAGGGTGGCAGTGCGGTGGCGGCGGGCGGCGAGCTCGATCTCGATCGGGTCGGCCTTGTTCTCGATCAGGTCGACCAGCTCGGCGGCGGGGACGCCGCTGCGGGCGCCGACACCGATCGTGAGAGAGGGGTGGGTCACTGCTGGTTCCTCTCGAAGGCCGGTGCTCGGGAAATCCCACCACGGTGCCGCTGAACTGGTCAATCGTGCGGGTTGTGAGCTGCGACGCGCCGTAAAAGCGGTGGACACCGGCCGTCCGCTGAACGAGCATCCGCCTGTGACCGAACGATCAGCACCCTGGACCTCTGCTCCCGCCGCCACCACCCAGGTCAGCCTGGTGCAGGTGCCAC
>NZ_BAAALF010000827.1:0-631 GCF_039528135.1 Kitasatospora nipponensis
CCCCCGCTCCCGGAGCGGCCCGCCACCGACGCCCCTGGTCCGGCCACCGATCCCGTCCCCACCCCCGTCCCCGCGGCCCCGCCCGCGCCCGTGCCCGCCCGCCCCCTCGTCGAGGTGCGCTGCCTGGGCGGCTTCCGGCTGACCGTGGGCGGCGTCGAGGTGGACTGTTCGACCACCCGCCCCAAGGCGCTCAGCCTGCTGAAGCTGCTCGCGGTGCACAGCGGCACCCCCGTGCACCGCGAGGTGCTGCTGCAGGCGCTCTGGCCGGACCTGCCGTGGGAGTCCGGCATCCGCAACCTCCAGGTGACCGTCTCGCGGCTGCGGCTGCTGCTGGGCCCGGGGGTGCTGAGCCGTTCCGGGGCCTCGTACGGGCTCGCCCTGGAGGGCCGACTGGTCAGCGACGTCAGGGAGTTCGAGCAGGCGGCGGCGGTCGGCGCGGGTGCCGCGGCGGCCACCAGGGGCACCGCCCGCGGCGCCGGCGACCGCCATGCCACCGGCGGGACCGGCGGCGCGGCGGCCCTGGAGGGCCTGCGGGCCGCGCGCGACTGGTACACCGGGGACCTGCTGCCGGAGGACGGCCCGGCCGAGTGGGTCGTCGAGGAGCGGGCCAGGCTGCGGGCCCGGGCCTGCC
>NZ_BAAALF010000828.1:0-630 GCF_039528135.1 Kitasatospora nipponensis
GCCGCTCGGAACGAACTCCTCCGATCGTCCCGCCACATCGGGCAGTGGCATAGCGGGTGGAGTCTGCCTCCCGACGGTCTACGTCCGTCGAGCGTGGGACGGAAGGCGCGAACGCCTTCCTACACGTTCATTCGCGCAGCATGTTCGTACACCAGCTGTCGGATGTGAGATCATTGGGAGTGTGGAACAACCCCGCGCGAGGCATTTTGTCGGCCGCAGCGGTCGTTTATCCGGCCCCGGCACGAGAGGCTGTAGTTGCTCGTCGCGACGGAGTTGTCCCTGTCCTCTCGGGAGCCCAGAGGGCGTGCACGTCCCGGGCGCGGACTGGAACCGATAGAAGGGTGAGGACTGCGTGGCAAAGGCGTCATCGAAGCAGCCGATGAAACCACCGTTCCCGGTTGAGAACGTTCCCCTTGAACTCATCGACCTTGACCTGCGCAACTCTCGCTTCCCTCGCGACGCGCAGTCCCAAAGCGACGCGCTTGAGCTGATGCTCACGACCGCAGGCGACGGCTGCCTCGACCTCCTGAAAGACCTTACGCGGACTGGTCAGATGAACAGCTCTGACCTTCCGATCGTAGTAGCCCACGATGAGCGATACGTCATGATGGAGGGCAACCGTCGACTGAC
>NZ_BAAALF010000829.1:0-628 GCF_039528135.1 Kitasatospora nipponensis
GTCTCGTCCCCGGGCCCGCCCACGTTCCACCGCGCCTACTGCTGCTCGGCCTTCTCCGCCGCAACCTTGGCCCGGACCTCGTCCATGTCCAGCTCGCGGGCCTTGCCGATCAGGTCCTCCAGCACCGGCGCGGGCAGGGCGCCCGCCTGGGAGAAGACCAGCGTGCCGTCCCGGATGATCGCCAGGGTCGGGATCGACTGGATGTCGAAGGCCGCCGCCAGCTCCCGCTGCGCCTCGGTGTCCACCTTGGCGAAGACGATGTCGGAGTGGCGCTCGGCGGCCTGCTCGTAGACCGGCGCGAACCGTACGCAGGGGCCGCACCAGCCGGCCCAGAAGTCGATGAAGACGAAGTTCTTGTCGTCAGCGCCCCCGATCACCTCGTCGAAGTTCTCGGTGGTCAGTTCGACGGTGCTCATAACGGCCTGCCTGCCCTTCTCGTCCGGCTGCGATCTGCGTCGGCGTCAACGGTCCGGCCCGCCGAGCTATTCCAGTGGGGCTAGTTGGTGGGCACGTAGTCGAAGCGCGGCGTCAGGGTGCCGAACATCGAGTCCGCCTTGAGCCCGTCGCCGAAGTACGCCTTGGTCAGTGTGGCCGCGTCCTCGGTGACGTGGAACGGCACCCGGTCCAG
>NZ_BAAALF010000830.1:0-627 GCF_039528135.1 Kitasatospora nipponensis
CGCCGAGCTGGCCTGAGCCGACGGGGCCAGCCCGACGGCAGCCCGTCCTGGGTGGCGAGGTGCAGGTCGCGCACATAGCGATGGGTTTCGCTCAGCCGAGCCGGGTCCAGACTCCTTAGCCAGGGCAGGAGTTCGGGGCCGACGGCCAGTTCGCCGTAAAAGCCCAGTCTCAGCCCGGCCGGATCGTCGTAGACCAGCCAGCAGTCGAGCAGGTCCGCCAGGTGCCGGTCGCCGGACGGCGTGCGGGTGTCGGTACAGATGTCGAGCCAGGGTCGCAGGGTGCCGGTAGTCACCGCCGTCACCCCCAGGACTTCTGTGACGGGCACCGGGCTCGGGTACTGATACAGGGTCAGCTCCAGCCAGGTCCGCCACACCTCGGTCACGGCCGCCCGCTCGGGCAGTGGCCACGTCTGCCAGCCGGCCTGGCACATCCGGAAATCGTCCTCGCCGTAGCGGTGGAAACACCCTGCGAGGGTGGAACGGCCGGTTAGGCGCCATGCCGTCGAGGGCCGAGCTGCTGCCGAGGGTCCGTCATGGCTGCCTGCCGGGACTCCGTCCGGGTGACGCCAGCAGCCCGTCCCCAGAGCAACCCGCCCCGGGGACGGGGCCGGTCAGGCCGGGTGGGTG
>NZ_BAAALF010000831.1:0-627 GCF_039528135.1 Kitasatospora nipponensis
CTTGAGGGCATCTCAGCAGTGAACGGCCAGGTCTCCGTGAGTCTGAAGATGCCCGGCTCGGGCGCGGCCACGGTCTCCGCGAGCCATGAACGTCCGACCGAGGCCCCGGCCTTCAACCGGCTGACAGTGAGCCTGTCCACCGAATGCCTGCGCAACTCGGACTGGCACGGGTGAGTGGTCGTCCCCCCTCGAATCCGTCAAGCTTCGCCGGGCCCGCCCGATCCACCGCAAGCGAGGATCCGTACCGCTCGGGTACATCCCAGCAGAGCCCACTCGGCATCGGACAGTTCAGCACCTGAGCGGTCTCGGTGATGCGGGCCGCGGTTCGGGCATGAGGTAGGGCAGGGAGGGGCTTGCCCATGCCGAAGATCTTGCGTGTGGAGTTGACGTCTGATCAGGAACGCGAGGTGCGTGAGCATCTGCGGACACGTGATCTCGCGCCGGGTGCCAGACGTCACCGTCCGGGGTGCGGCCCACCGCTTGGCGGCCGACGGGTTCGACGCGCTGGCGAATGCCCCGCGCCCGGGCCACCCCGCCTCGATCACCCGCGAGGACCGCGAGGTACTGGCCTCGCAGCCCCGAGCTGAACGACATCGAGCGGGTGTGGCGCTCGGCGAAGTACGAGAA
>NZ_BAAALF010000832.1:0-627 GCF_039528135.1 Kitasatospora nipponensis
CCTACCGCTACGACTTCGGTGACGGCAGCGAACCGGTCGTCAGCACCGAGCCGACGGCCTCGCACACCTACACGGCCAGGGGCGACCGGCGGGTGCGGGGGGGGGGGGGGGGGGGCGGCCCCAACACGGCGCTCAAGGCCGGGGCCGTCGCGGTGAAGGTCAACGAACCCGGCGAGTTGGTGAACGTTCTGACGGTCACCCCGGTCGCGCCGAGCCAGAACCAAGGGCCGCTGGCTCACTGGTTCGACCTGAGCGCCAGCACCAGCCCCTGGCGGATTCTGCGCTACCAGGTCGACTTCGGTGACGGCAGCGCGAAGGCCGACCAGACCTGGGGCTCCACCACGCACGACTACGCGCAGCCCGGCGTCTACACCGTGACGGCCACTCTGACCGACGAGGGCGGCCGGACCAGCACGGTGACCCGCCAGCTCAAGGTGGCCTATGCCGCCGCAGGGTTCACCGCCATCACCCCGACCCGGTTGCTCGACACCCGACTTCCCGGAATGTGGGGCCTGAGGCGGCTCGGCCCCGGCGAGTCGATCGACGTTTCGCTGCTCAAGCCGAGTGCCGAGGCGACGGTGCTGAACGTCACCGCCGTCGACCCCGGCCAAGGCGGCTTCTTGAGCG
>NZ_BAAALF010000833.1:0-287 GCF_039528135.1 Kitasatospora nipponensis
CCGGCGGTGACCCGCGGCCACCAGCTCACGTGTCGCCGACGCCCCGCCTTGCCGGTCGTCCGGTACCACCGCCGGCCAACCGCCTTCCGTGGGACGGCAGTCCAGGAAGACGGTGCCCGCCGGGAGGCCGGCCGGCGCGTCCACCGCGCGGTGCCACATCCGGGCATAGAGCATGGCGTCGACCTGCTGGCCGACCAGGGCGAGGATCGCCTTCCGCTCCTGCTCCGCGTCGTCGTCGGTGTTCACCAGGATGACCAGGTGCCCGTGATCCCGGGCGAAGTCGTTGG
>NZ_BAAALF010000833.1:325-627 GCF_039528135.1 Kitasatospora nipponensis
CCTGCGTCTGCGGCGAGATGCGGTCGCTGCCCGCACCGCTGAGCACCATGGAGACGGTGGCGGTCGAGACGCCGGCGGCGGCCGCGACATCGGACATACGCACCCGGGCCATGGTGAGTCGACCTCGTTTCCGCTGTGTTTAATCGTTTAACCCATCGGGATGTGAGTATGCAGTTCCCTCGGTTGGGCCGTCAAGACAACGGATGCGCCGTAACCCCGCTGCAACCCGGGTGTGACCGGAGCGTGCCGACGCCGCACCGGGCCCCAACGATGCGAACGGGCCCGGAAACGCCGAACGAGCG
>NZ_BAAALF010000834.1:0-626 GCF_039528135.1 Kitasatospora nipponensis
CGCGCGCGGGAGTTCCACCGCGCCGAGTACCTGGTGCAGATCGAGGACGACGACGCGAGATTCCGCGAGCACATGACGCTCATCACCACCACCCTCCGCGAGGCGCGGGCGGCGGTGCAGGGGTGAGTTGGTCGTAGGAGTACTGGACCAGCAAGGAAGAGATCGTTCGGGCAGCCGAAGTGCAGTACCTGGACGGCACCGCCTGGCAGGGCCCCAACCCGAAGTCCGCCGACATGCGCGTTCCGGGCGGCATGTTCAGCTACACGATCATCATCCGCAAGGAACGGGTCTACGTTCTCCAGATCACCTGCCTCGACTTCTAGAGCCGCCTCAGGCGGGGTTCACCTGGTGGTGGACAAGAGCACCGGGCAGGAGTGCGCCCGGCTGTCGGAAGTACGTGAACGGGGTGGCTCAGTAGAAGAAGCCGACCCGGTCGACGAGCAGGTGGGTGTAGCCGCCCGAGCCATTGAAGAAGGACACGTGGCCGTCGGCGGAGATCTTGGAGGTGGTGAGGTTGGCTACGGTCCGGCCGGCGGTGAAGTTGAGGTTCGAGGCCGTCGGTCGGCCGGTGTCGTCGGGGAAGACGGTGAGATAGCCGGGTGCGGTGGGTGTGACCACGGTCGTGT
>NZ_BAAALF010000835.1:0-626 GCF_039528135.1 Kitasatospora nipponensis
GTTGGCGCACGACCACTACACCACTCCACGGGACACGACCTGGACGCCTGGACGGGGATGAACGACGAGCCGGCCGACGGGCTCGCCGATGTCACCTACTGGGGCCGGTACGCGGACGACGCACACGCCGAGTTCGGCGGCGATCGGATCGCGCAGTACGGCGTCGACGGACCGCACGGGTGGCTTGACCTCCCGCTGGCCGAGGCAGCCGCACGCGCCGCTGAACTCACTGCCTGGTGCGACCGCCTCCACGGCAAGGGCCTCATGGTCTCCATCGACAAGCACACCGACTTCCACCGCTTCCGGCGAGCAGGGTGGCACCACCCGCTCCGCGTTGGAGCAATCGAGGTCGGTGGCTGCCAGGTGCTCGGCATCGAATGGGATCAAGGCGATCATTCGATGAGGCACCGCGGTGAGCGGGACGCCGGCCAGGTCTATCCGGTCACGCTCGAAGCCGACGAGGCGGGCGAGACGGTGATGCGATGGACCATCCCGCCCTACGCCTTCGACGACGAAGACGAGTAACGAGCTCAGCTCTGGGATCTGCCAGCTCGAACCGGAGGAGGGCGGCGCATCTGGCCCGGCATCATGGCCTGGTGACGACATGGATGCGCTGCTACTGGGAC
>NZ_BAAALF010000836.1:0-626 GCF_039528135.1 Kitasatospora nipponensis
GGTCACGTACTCGCCCGCTGAGCACACTGAGCTTGATCTTTAACCTCGTGTGGCGAGGTGGGCTTGGAGTGTGGGTTCGCGTTTGACGGTCTTTCCGACGCCGTGGCGGGGCGCCGGCTTGCGGTTCTTCGAACCCGCCGGGCGTCCGGGACCGGGACGGGAGGGTTTCGGCACTCGGGCCGGGGGGTGAGGACTTCGGCGCGGATGTTGCGGAACCCACGGCGGACCCGGGCTGGCGTCAACGTAGCCGGCGTCCATGACGAGCAGGATGTCCGGGGTGCCGGTGGTTGTCGGAAGCCCTCGGTTTTGTCTCCGTCGACACTCCTTGAAGTTGATCATCCGGTGAGCCTTGTCCGGTCACCGGTGCACCGGAGATGATCACGGCATGTCCAGCGACCGTCTCATGCGCATTCGCAGTGCCGAGTTCCAGGCCATGGCCGAGAGGGTTCTGCGGGTCACCGAGCTCACCTCCCGCCTGAACGTCCTCCCGTTTGAGGACGAAGTGGGCAAGGCGGAACTGTTCGAACAGATCCTCGGCAAGCCGCTGCCGCCGGGGGTCACGATCTATCCGCCCTTCTACACGGACCACGGCCTGAACCTCGATCTTGCCGAGCGCGTCTTCATCA
>NZ_BAAALF010000837.1:0-625 GCF_039528135.1 Kitasatospora nipponensis
CGGGCCTTGGCGAGGGCGGCCTCGCGGGCGCCGGGGGCGTCGAGGGGGCCGTCGACCAGGCCGGCGAAGCCGATCGCGACCCGGGCGCCGGCGATCGGCACCAGGCCGACCTCGACCACCGCGCCGGGGTCGAAGCGCACCGAGGAGCCGGCCGGCACCGCCAGGCGGGTGCCGTAGGCCGCCGCGCGGTCGAACGCCAGGCGCGGGTTGACCTCGAAGAAGTGGTAGTGCGAGGTGACCGAGATCGGCACCGCGGAGGTGTTGTGGACCGGCAGCAGCACGGTCTCCTCCACCGGGTCGTAGCCCGCCCCGGTGCCGGGCAGGGCCGCCCCCGGGCCGTCCTCGCCCAGGGAACCGGCGCCCCGGAAGGGGTCGTTGACCACCGCGAGCCGGGTGCCGTCGTCGAAGACCGCCTCCACCTGCACCACGGTGACCACGTCGGGCACCCCGGGCAGCACGTCGGCGGCGCCCAGCACGCTACGGCCGGCCTCGATGGCCTCCGCCAGGCGGCGCCCGTCGCGGGCGGCCTCGCAGACGGTGTCCGCGATCAGCGCGGTGGCCTCGGGCACGTTCAACCGGACGCCGCGGGCGCGCCGGGCCCGGGCCAGTTCGGCGGCTGTGAAGA
>NZ_BAAALF010000838.1:0-625 GCF_039528135.1 Kitasatospora nipponensis
GGGGTGCTGTGCAGACCGCCGTTGTACTGGGCGAAGCTGCCCGCGCCGGTGGTCAGGCCGGTGACGTTGACGCCGCTCTGCGACCAGACCCACTTGGCGAAGTCCGCGCACCAGTACTCGGGCGAGCCGGCGTCGCCGGTGCAACTGCTGTAGAAGCCCGTGCCGCCCGCGCTGTTGGTGGAGCAGGCGCCGTCGCCGATGTTGGCCTGGGCGATGTTGACGATCGACGAGCCGACCGACGCCGAGGCGCTCTGCGCGCCGAGCACCATCGAGACGGGCAGGAAGGCGGAGGCGGTGGCGAGGGCGGCGATGCGGCGGATAGCGGGCTTGGACATGGGGATTCTCCTGTGGGAGGGCACACGGGTGCCGTTGCGGGACGGCACGCGGGTGCCGTGGAGTGACGTGCGAGTGCGCGGAGTGTTCACGCGGAGGCTGTGACCAGGCTGTCGGACGAGCGCCGGACCGGGGTCAGGCGGAGGGGTCCGGCAACAGGAACTGGTGCCGCAGCGAAGGTGAGGCCTGGTGGCTGCGGGCGATCAGGGCGGTGGCTCGCTGGAGAGGGCAGTGCGTGCCAGGGGTGTCCGGATCGGAGGTGAGGAGGTAGAGCAGGAGGTCGATGCGGTTG
>NZ_BAAALF010000839.1:0-624 GCF_039528135.1 Kitasatospora nipponensis
GCCCACTCCGCTTCTGTGAGCAGATCTTACGATGTGCGAACGCGGATGCGATCCCCTGCTGGCCCGGCAGCAGCGAAGGAATTCGTCCCCATGCCGCACTCCACAGTCAAGGCTGCCTCGGCCCTCCGAGCTCGATTCACTGGAGAGGCCAAAGCCACGGCTCGTCCAGGGATCGATCGGTCCGGAGGAATGGGCCTGGACCACTGCACGCCGGAGCAGACAGAGCTCCGTGCTTTGTTGGCTCTGGCGTGTTTCAACCAGGGAGCACTGATGGCGCCTTCCATTCGGTGGGCCGTCGGGCACATCGGTGCGTATGCACCGATCATCTCTCCTCGATTCGATCATCTGGTACTGATCGTCGATGCGTGCGACAACGTAGCGCTCCACCTTGCCGGAACCCCGAATAACCCCAATATGCCTGCCATGCGTGTGGAGGAGTGCCGAGGTTATGACTTGTGGCAGCTACGGCACCTGACCACCAACGCCCAGTTGTACGTCTGTGAACGCGCCACCCTCCCTACTACGGCTGACCCAGGCAAGCGCCGACCCATCCCGAGGCGACGGTCAGGGATGGCGGATCCGCTCACTGAAGTGGAGCTGGCCATGCTGGCCGCCGTTCCTGAG
>NZ_BAAALF010000840.1:0-623 GCF_039528135.1 Kitasatospora nipponensis
CTACCAGCGGCCGGCCGCCTCCCCGGCGCCCTGCGGTGCGCTGGGCTTCGCCGAGGGCACCCGGCAGACCCCGCCGCCCGGCGCCGCCGACGGCCCGGGCAGGCAGTCCCCCGCCGGCGACGAGCTCCCGCGTCACGGCGGAGCGTTCGGCGCCCCGCAGGGCGGCTCGCCGAGCACCCCGTACGCGGCCGTCCGCACCGACCCGTTCGGCACGGGCGCCCCCGATCCGTTCGCCACCGGCGCCGGCGCCCAGCAGGGCAACGCCAACCCGTACGCGGAGGGCGCCCCGAACCCCTACGCGGAGGGCGGCGCCGGCCGGCAGCCGCACACCGGCGGGCCGCTGGAGGCGCCCCGCCCGGGCGCCCCGAGCCCCCCCCCCCCCCCCCCCCCCCCCCCCCCCCCCCCCACCGCGACCCCGGGCGCGCCCGGCCGGTTCGCCCGGCCGCAGGCGCCGGTCAACCCCTACCCGCCGGGCCAGGCGCCGCTCGAGCCCGAGGACACCCAGATCGGCGGCTTCAACCCGATCACCGGCGACGACCTGCCGCCCGAGGAGGTCATACCGGGCCTGCCGGTGGCCGGCCTCTACGGCTACACCACCCGCGGCCGCTCCTCCCGAGCGATCG
>NZ_BAAALF010000841.1:0-623 GCF_039528135.1 Kitasatospora nipponensis
TAGACCAGCATCGCGACCACCAGTGCCAAGTACCCACCGGGCACCCACATCTCGGGCTTCGACCAGCGCCGCACCATGGCATTCACCGTTCCGTTCCGCTTCGTTCGACCTGCGCCCAGTCTCGACGCTGCCGGGGACCGCCACCTGAGTACGCCTACTCATCCTGCTCGGCCCTGAGTACCTGGTCAGAGCCGTGCACGCCAAGAGCAGGTCGAAGCCCCGTCGGTAGGTGACCTTTCCAGGTCGCCTACGTTCGACGGGGCTTCGTTGTGTACCTCTGCGGATCCGGCGGGCGGGTCACACCGCCGTGGCCTGCTCACTCACAAGATCATCCCGGCTGTGGGACTGCCCTTTGTTCCGGTGTGCCGTCCTGCTGGTGGTTGCCCAGATCTGGAGCAGGTACTGGAAGGAGGACCCCGCGCTGCTGACCCGGAGGTGGCTGCGGGTGCCGTAGCCGAGGGAGGTGTTCCAGTTGTACTCCTCGACGTCGAAGGAACCGTCGGAGTAGACCGCGTTGACGTAGGCGACGTGGCCGACGTTGTGGGTGTCGTTGACGGCGATGGCACCGACGGTGGGAGTGGTGTTGACGGTGACGCCGACGCGGCGGGCGGCGTCGTCCCAGG
>NZ_BAAALF010000842.1:0-622 GCF_039528135.1 Kitasatospora nipponensis
CCCACACCGATCGGCCCTCGCCCCAGACGGACCGGTCGAGGCGGCGCGAGCCGCGGCGCAGGATCGGACGGAAGCCCCGCACTCGGGTGCCGGAGCCGCGCCGGGCCTCGGTCAGGCCCTCGGCTACCAGCGCACCGAGCGCCTTCCGTGCGGTGCCCTGGGCCACTCCGTACTCAGCCATCAGCGCGTTCTCGCTCGGCACCGGGTCGCCTGCTTGGAGCTCGCCGCCGAGGATGCGCTGCCGCAGGTCGTCGGCGATCTGACGGTGCAACGGCTCCTCGGGCACGGTTCCTCCAGCTCGGGCGATCTCCCTGGGAGGAACCATACGGCCGACCCGCACCGCCGGTCAGCCTGGTCGCCGCGCTCGGCCGCTGAACGCCACCGCCCCGCCCCTCCTACGGAAGGGACGGGGAGGATTCGTCATGCCTGAGACTGGCTCTCGTCGGGCTCGGGCCGAATCGCCTGGAGGTACTTGGCGGTGCCGACCTGCCAGGCCTGGAGGTCGGCGGGGCTGACGGGTGCGGCCTCGATGGGGGTGTCGCGCCGGCGACGTCGTGCCTCCCCACTCTCCTGGATCACGTGCGGTTCGGGCCGGGGCATGACGGGAGCGGGCGCCAGGGCC
>NZ_BAAALF010000843.1:0-621 GCF_039528135.1 Kitasatospora nipponensis
GGGATCTCGGCACGTGCGCGTAACTGAGAAAGAAGTACGGACGCTCCGCGCTCTCGTCCCACCCGCCAGGGTCGTCGTCGCCGTACACACGCGCCTCCCCCGAGACTTTCCGGTGTGTTGGTGGTGCACCGTCTCAGACGTAGCCGGGGTGTGCTCAGTTCCCAGCCGCGTCTTTCCCCCACAGAGGGCCTTCAGTGTAGGAACGTCAGGTTCACGAATGGAATAGGGCGTTGTCCCGGAGGAACTTGTCGGCCACGTCCACCCCGTCCGCGATGTCCATCACGAAGCAGTCCGCCGCACCCAGCCGCCCCCGGCGCAGGCTGGCCATTTCGCTCAGCACGCCGGTCATCGGCTCGAAGTGTTCGTCCCGCAGGTGCACCGCGTCGAACGACTGCCAGCTGCCGTTCGGCAGCACGCAGCTGTAGGTCTGGATCGGTGGATCGGGCTGCCGGTACTCCGCCAGGTGCAGCGCCGTGCAGCACCAGACCGGTACGCCGATCAGCAGCGCCCGGGCCCGGCCGGCGTAGAGGCGGCCGATCGGGGAGGTCTCGCCGAGGTGGGATTCGAGCGGGTGACCGTCAGTCAGTTCGGCGGGGAGGCGGGCGATCGGGGCGAACGAGG
>NZ_BAAALF010000844.1:0-620 GCF_039528135.1 Kitasatospora nipponensis
CCCGGATCCGCCGCTCGGTCCGTCCGTCCGCCTCGACGGCGCCGTCCACCAGGACTTCCGGCAGCGCCGAGGTCAGGGCGCAGACCCCGAGGAGCTCCGCTAATCGCTCCCCCGGTGCGGGCGACAACTGCCCGGTGCGCGCCATGGTTTCGAGCCCCCAGCCTGGAACGGCCGCCGAGCCGGCGGGTCCGCCTCCCGCGCCGTGGATCACTCGCCGCCGCGCGCCCATGCAACCACGGTCATGTGTTCGATGGAAGCTTTTGAAGCACGAACCATGGAGGAACCGTAAGGAATTCGCGGACGACCCGGCCCGCGAAACCAGGTGCGTGAACGATCCGAACGACCCCGGGCGACAGCGGCCGTACCAGCACGATCACCCTTCATCGCGACGGCCCGCACAGCCCGAACAGCCGTTAAGTTAACGGTTTCTGACCCCTTGTCAGGTCGATCGACGCTATCTACCTTCGTGGATCAGGACCTTGGCCCGGCGGACCCACCGGTCCGTCCCGGCCGCGATCCGCGCCGTCATCGAATGCGCGACCACACCCCCGGAGGCGTCACATGCCCACTGCCGTGCTGGAACTCCTGAAGACCGACGAACTGCGCGACGCGGGACCGCT
>NZ_BAAALF010000845.1:0-620 GCF_039528135.1 Kitasatospora nipponensis
AGCGTCAGGACCACCGAAACCTGGGAGCGCAACCTCCTGCACCCTGTGGAGCAGCTCGAAGTGGCCTTCCTTCCCCGCCTCGCCGAGCTGTCCATGACCGCGATGCGGCGAGACGAGGCAGGCAAGGCGGCTGGACATAGTCGGCATGCCGCATCAGGCTAACGGGCTTTCGGGCCGCAACGCCCCGCGTTTCGGCATGCACCAAATATGCCTGCAGCATCAAATCCAATAGCTATCGTTCATGCGCGGATCTGGATGCACGTCCCCTCTAACAATCCTAATAGAGAGATGCTTTTCTTCCCATGCATCGACGGCAGCACGTGCCCGATTGAGCGCCTCGCATTGAATGGCAGACAGGTAGAAGCGGAGAGAGCTAACCAAGTCCCAGGCCTGACCGGCTGCAGCCGTATCCACCGGATTGGTTGCCGAGGCAGCGAGATACCGATTTACCGCGCTATCCACGACAGTCCTATCAATGCGGGAGTTAAGTCTAGGGAGAATATCGACTCCGCCATCCGCACTATAGGCGATCACAATCGTCGCAGGCGGATCCGTATCAAGATATCTGACGGCATTATTAAATCTACTTCCGCGAGCTGGATAACCTATCCCATGCGCTA
>NZ_BAAALF010000846.1:0-620 GCF_039528135.1 Kitasatospora nipponensis
GGTGGCGTGGGGGTTCCTCCAACGACCGTGGTGGCCGGCCGTCGGGTGACCGTCCGTCGTACGGCAACCGCGATGACCGTGGCGGCCGCCCGTCCTACGGTGACCGTCGCCCCTCGGGTGACCGACCCTCGTACGGCAACCGTGATGACCGGCCGCGTCGTGACGACCGTCCGTCGGGTGACCGTCCGTCGTACGGCAACCGTGACGACCGTGGTGGCCGTCCCTCGTACGGCAACCGGGACGACCGGCCGCGTCGTGACGAGCGGTCGGACTACGACGACCGTCGGGGTAACTTCGAGCCGGTCAAGCGGCTGCCGATCCCGGAGGATGTCACCGGCTTCGAGCTCGACGCGGATGTCCGTCAGGACCTGAAGAGCCTGCCGAAGACCCTCGCGGACGATGTCGCGCGCAACCTGGTGATGGTGGCCCGGACGCTCGACAGCGACCCCGAGGAGGCGTACCAGTACTCTCGCGTCGCGCTGCGGCTGGCCTCCCGGGTCGCCTCGGTCCGTGAGGCGGCGGGCTTCGCCTCGTACGTGACGCAGCGGTACGCGGAGGCCCTGACCGAGTTCCGGGCCGCGAAGCGGATGACCGGCCGGGTGGACCTGTGGCCGGTGATG
>NZ_BAAALF010000847.1:0-620 GCF_039528135.1 Kitasatospora nipponensis
GGCCCCACCACGCCCCTCCCAGCCGACCGGCCCGCCCGCCGTCGGGCGTCATGGAGAGCCGCACGGTGGATTCGGGTGCGGTCGGTGCCGTTGCACGATCGAGGATCACAGTCATGATCAAGGGCCTGTCTCCGGGACCGCCCCAGGGGCCGGGTCCGGGATCGCCATCCGCCGGAGACGACGCCAGTGTCCGGTGCCGGCATACGAAGTGCCTTCGGTGATGCCCAGGCTACTCTCGCGAGGGCGGCCGGCAGGGATGCCTGCGTATGGGGGAGGGGCGTGCGACCCGTCGACATGTCCCGGATCCGTTCCACTGTTCACCCTCCTGCGCGTTGTCCCTGGTCACGCGCGGTGTCTTTCGTCCCGCACGCGCACCGACGACTACCTTCCCTGCGGACGCCGAAAAATCTGTGCTGGCTGGAGTAGACATTGGCCTGGGGCGTGGTTAGTGTTTCTCTCGTAGCCAGCAGTCAGCGGTACCCGCCAGACACGAACTGGCGGAAGCAGTACCGGAAGTTCGCAGGTCGGCGCGGTTGTGGGGTTCTGAAGCCAGGGTTGGTGCAGGACGGCGACAGGACCGGCGGCCGGGGCGGGCGGCCCGCAGGGATCAGGGGCTGGCG
>NZ_BAAALF010000848.1:0-619 GCF_039528135.1 Kitasatospora nipponensis
ACGCCCGCAGACCCACCACCCCGTCCAACACCACCGCACGCTCCTCCAACGCGGCACGGGTCGTGGCCAGCGCGTGGGCGACCCGGGGCAGTTCAGCGGAGTTCAGGTGGTCCGCCAGCTGACCCGCCTGCGCCCGCAGGCCCGCCTCGCTGCGCGCCGACACCACCAGCGGCACCACCGGGGTCTGTGTGGGCTGCTCGATCACACCGGCAGGCTCGAACTCCGGTGCCTGCTCCAGGATCACGTGCGCGTTCGTCCCACTCACCCCGAACGCCGACACCGCCGCCCGCCGCGGCCGCCCCACCTGCGGCCACACCCGCCGCTCCGTCAGCAACTCCACCCCACCCACCGACCAGTCCACATGCGGCGACGGCGCATCCACATGCAACGTCCGCGGCAACACCCCGTACCGCAACGCCAACACCGACTTGATCACACCCGCCACACCCGCAGCCGCCTGCGTATGCCCGATGTTCGACTTCACCGACCCCAACCACAACGGCTCACCCCCGACCCGCCCACGACCGTACGTCGCCAACAACGCCTGCGCCTCGATCGGATCACCCAACCGCGTCCCCGTCCCATGCGCCTCCACCACATCCACATCCCGACCCGTCAA
>NZ_BAAALF010000849.1:0-619 GCF_039528135.1 Kitasatospora nipponensis
GCGTGCCCTCGCCGCCGATCGCGACCAGCCCGTCGATGCCGATGTTCTTCGCCAGCCGCTCGGCGTTCTCCACGGCCCAGTTGATCCGGTCCCGCTGCACCCGGGCCGAGCCCAGGATGGTCCCGCCGAGGGTGAGCAGACCGGTCACGTCGTCGTGCGAGACCGGCCGGGCGCGGCCCTCGATCAGACCGAGGAAGCCGTCCTCGATCCCGACGATCTCGTCGCCGTGCACGTCGGTGCCACGGTGCACCACCGAGCGGATCACCGCGTTGAGGCCGGGGCAGTCTCCGCCGCTGGTCAGGACACCGATTCTCATGGGGGCGTGCTCTCCCGCTCCTGGGGCAGCGCAGGCCCCCGAGTTGTTGGATTCTCGTACGAACCGGACACCCGGGACAGACCGGACATGCCGACAGCGACAGGCTACCCGTCCGACCTGTCGTCAGCTCAAATCCCGCGCCTCTTGCCCGTTACTCCGCGGCGAAGTGGTCCCAACCGCCGGCCCGGTCCCACGGAGCGCCGTCCACCGTGACCTGTCCGCCCCGGGCCGTACGCGCCGTACGCACCACCTCGCCGACCACACGCCATCGGGCGGGCAGCTGGACGGTGCTCGGGAAGGTGG
>NZ_BAAALF010000850.1:0-312 GCF_039528135.1 Kitasatospora nipponensis
CCGAAGCAGAAGCACCGGCCTTGCCACCGTCGTTGTTGGCCGGCACGAGGTAGCGCAGACCGGTCTCGGTGATCAGGAAGTTCCGGCCGGAGCCGCCCTGGTCGTTCGAGTCCAGGGCACGGAACAGCAGCCCGTGGCCGGGCGAGACCCGGGCGCTGGCGGCACCGGGATCGATCTTCGTCGGGTACTCGGTGTCGGCCCAGACGGACCGCTTGATCTTGTTGCCGTCCATCCCCTCGAAGGTGCTGCACAACCGGTTCCGGCCCTCGTGGTTGACGGCCTTTCCGGTCGGCGTCTCGTTCGGGAGGTCGT
>NZ_BAAALF010000850.1:322-619 GCF_039528135.1 Kitasatospora nipponensis
GGAGTTTTCGTCCATCACGCTCTTGAGCGCCGCGTACTCGTTGGCCGACAGCGTGTACAGCTTCGCCGGCGCACCGTCGTAGGTCTTCCCCAAATGCGGGTTGCTGAGCGCCAGTTTGGCCTGGAACGGCGAGACCTCGTAGAGCTTGTCGACGCCCACCATGAAGAAGCTCTTGTCGTAGTTGAGCACCCGGCCGACCCGGCGCTCCTCCGCCTTGCTGAGCTGCTTCAGCTGGGACTGCGTCACCTGGTTCGCCTTGAACTGCGGCGGCGTCTGGGACTCCATCGCGTGGGCCCC
>NZ_BAAALF010000851.1:0-619 GCF_039528135.1 Kitasatospora nipponensis
TGCTGAACGTGTTCTCGCACGGCTTCCTGGCCATCTGGGCCGTGATGATCATCTTCCCGCTGGCCTGGGTGGTGCTCGGGTCGTTCAAGACCGACTCCCAGATCAACACCAGTGCCTGGAGCTGGCCCACCGAGTGGAGCTTCAAGAACTTCGGCACCGCCTGGGAGAAGGGCATCGGCGGCTACTTCGCCAACACCCTGATCGTGCTCGCGGGTTCGCTCACCCTGACCATGCTGCTCGGTGCGATGGCGGCCTACGTGCTGGCCCGCTACGAGTTCAAGGGCAACCGGCCGATCTACTTCCTGTTCGTCGCGGGCGCGATGTTCCCCGTCTACCTCGCGCTCGTCCCGCTGTTCTTCATGGTCCGCAACCTCGGTGAGATCAGCCCCTACCTCGGTCTGAACAGCTACGCGGGCCTGATCCTGGTGTACAGGGCGTACTCGCTGCCGTTCACCGTGTTCTTCCTGCACTCGTTCTTCCGCACCCTGCCGACCGCGATCCACGAGGCGGCCATGCTGGACGGCTGCTCGCACTCGCGGGCGTTCTTCCGGGTGATGGTGCCGATGGCCAAGCCCGGCCTGATCAGCGTCGGCATCTTCAACCTGCTCGGGCAGTGGAA
>NZ_BAAALF010000852.1:0-619 GCF_039528135.1 Kitasatospora nipponensis
CTGCCGCTAAGCGTGGACCGCGCGGACGCGATCACCAATGTGTTGAACGAATGGCTGCCCGGATCGCACGCGCTCAACGCGCGAATGCGGGCAGCGGAGCTGGACGAGGTCATGCCAGTTACCCCGTTCGCGGCTCCACAGACGAACCAGGCGGAGCCCGCTGATGACTGACGACCAACTTCTTGATTTGACGCTGACCGAGGCAGCCGACCGCGTAGCTCGGCGGAAGGTCTCACCGGTCGAGCTAGTGCAGGCCGCCCTGCAGCGGACCGAGCGCATTGCAGAGACGAACGCGTTCATCTCGGTGCTGGCCGAGGAGGCACTGACCGTGGCCAAAGCCAGCGAAGCGATGATCAACGCAGGTCACCGGCTCGGCCCACTGCACGGCGTGCCGGTGGTACTCAAGGACAACATCGACGTCAGCGACCAGCTCACCACCGCGGGTAGCAAGGTACTCGCCGATCGACGCCCGGTCGGGGATGCCACCGTCGCAGCGAAGCTGCGCTCCGCCGGAGCGATCCTGCTCGGCAAGACGAACATGCATGAGTTCGCCTGGGGCGCAACCTCGGCGAATCCGCAATACGGGTTCGTTAAGAACCCCTGGGATACCAGCAGAATG
>NZ_BAAALF010000853.1:0-618 GCF_039528135.1 Kitasatospora nipponensis
CGGGTACGGACATCGTCGGCCTCACAAGTATCTCGACATCAAGATATCTACTCCCACCCTCGGCCCCAAATCTCTTGATGTCAAGATATTTCTTGTCACCCGATCGGCGTGAGATCGACACCCTCGGACCGCGGGCTCCGCACGGCGACCCGCTCCGGGCGGGACACCTGGCTAGGGTCGGGATCGATCAGGGCCAAGAGGAGTGGGTGACGCGGTGTCGGCTTTCCCGACCGAGGACATGGAACTGACCCGGCTGCTGGTCGTCACCGACGTCGGCCGGTCGCGCCAGTGGTACGAGCGGGTGCTCGGCGCGACGGTGGAGCGCGAGTACGGGAGCGCGTGCGTGCTGAGGCTGCTGGGCAGTTGGCTGTTGCTGGTCACCGGCGGTGGGCCGACCGAGGACAAGCCGACCGTGACGTTCGCGGCTCCGGACGATCCCGACCGGGTGAGCGCTGAGTTGATCTTCCGGGTGCCCGACTGCCGTGGGGCGTACGAGACTCTGCGTGCGCGGGGTGCGGAGTTCCTCACGCCTCCGGTGGACCGGGGGTACGAGGTGCGGGCGTTCTTCCGCGATCCGGACGGTCACCTCTTCGAGATCAGCGAGGTTCCGGGCTAGAG
>NZ_BAAALF010000854.1:0-618 GCF_039528135.1 Kitasatospora nipponensis
AGGGCCGGCCCCCTGGGGGGTGGCCCGGGAGCGGACGAAGCCGAGGTACGGGGTGTCCAGCTCGTGCACCGGGATCACGTAGTAGCGGTTCATCGCCGGGACCTCGATCACCCACGGCTCGGCCCGCAGGTCGAGCCAGGCCCAGGAGTAGGGGGTGTCGTTGTTCGGGGTCACCACGTCGGTGTTGGCGGGGGTGAAGGGCTTCGGGTAGTGCCGGAAGACGCCGAAGCCGCCCACGTACCGGGGGTCCGCCTCGTCGATGGCCTGCGGGTACATGGTGCGGTAGTTCTCCAGCAGGCTGAATCCCCAGATCCAGCCCTCCGCCGCCGTCCTGCGCACCGTCGCCGGATCCACCAGTGCCGGGTTACCCATGCCGTCGCGCTCCCCAGGTCGGACATACCGTCATGAACCGTACGGAACGGATGCTATGCCGCCCACGACCGACCGGCATGTCGGACGGAGCGTCAGCTCTCGGCGAACCGGCTTTGCCCAGGGCGAACCCCGCTACCGGCCACCGCCCGAGGGGCGCAGGCTGACGGTATGAACCTCCTCGTGATCGGCGGCTCCTCCTTCCTCGGCCGCGCCTACGTGTCCGAAGCCCTGCGGCGTGGCCATCGG
>NZ_BAAALF010000855.1:0-618 GCF_039528135.1 Kitasatospora nipponensis
CCTCCTGGAGCGCCTCGGCGACCAGGCCCGGATCACCCTCGGCCCGCTGGACTTCTCCGAGTACATCGAAGGCTGGCGCAGCGTCTGGCTCACCGACCCGGACGGCATCGTCGTCGAGGTCAGCCAGGGCTACAAGGACGCCTCCTAGACCCATCCGTCGTGCCGCGACACCGACTTCGGCCTCGCGGCGAGCAGCGACCAAGGAATCAGGTATGTCACAGACAGCAGATCTGCCCACCACCCACTCCTCCCCCGCCCCGGAACGGGACCAGACAGCCACCGGCCCGGGCACCGAGCTCAAGCGCCCCGGTCTGGTGCTGCTGCTCCTCTGCGTCGCGGAGTTCATGATCGTCCTGGACTTCTCGATCACCAACGTGGCCCTCCCGGACATCCAGTCCAGCCTCGGCTTCAGCTCCAGCGCCCTGCAGTGGGTGGTGAGTTCGTACGCCCTGGCGTTCGGCGGCTTCCTGATGCTGGGCGGACGGCTGGGCGACCTGTTCGGCCGGAAGATCGTCTTCCAGGTGAGCGCGGTGGTCTTCGTCGTCGGCTCGATCGTCTCGGGCGCGGCGAACGGGATGATGCTGCTGATCATCGGCCCCGCGGTGCAGGGCATCGGGG
>NZ_BAAALF010000856.1:0-617 GCF_039528135.1 Kitasatospora nipponensis
AACACCCCGTACCACTATCAGGACGACAAGGTGGACTGGCTGTTCTCGCACATGGACCAGGTCGCGAGCGCCCATGTCGCGGCTCTGCTGTTCGGCCAAGGATCGGACAAGTCGACCACGATTGAAACCGACGGCGGCAACCTGTTCGCGAAGACGATCGCCTACCAAAACTCGGGTGGCACGCCGCTCAAATAGTGTGAGAAGGCTGCTGCCTTCGCGGTCAGCGCGTCGTTCAGCACGATCGGCCTGGTCCTAAGTCTGCGTTGCTTGTCGATGTTCCACAGCTTGTGAAGGCGGCTCAACTCGCTGAGGAGAAACATGTCCTCGTAGGAGATCGCCATGACGCCAGGGCCGTTTCAAAGCCCTGGTGACCACGTGAGTCCGCAGGCCGGAGCCGCCCGGCCGGGCCCGTCACGTACGCATCGAAGCTCCAGTCGAACGAGGTGACTTGCCAAGTCGCCTTGAACCGCTGGAGCTTCAATGGAGTAATTGTCAAGAGTTGTGGGTTGAGTGACGTGCGATCAGCTGCAGTGGTCGTGGGACGCTCGATCAAGCGGGGGTTATCCGACCTGGCGGGGGGGCGGGCGGGCGACCAGCAGTGGTGTGAAGCGGGTGGG
>NZ_BAAALF010000857.1:0-617 GCF_039528135.1 Kitasatospora nipponensis
CCGCCCGCGATCCTGCCGCCTCCCACCGCGACCCTACCTCCGCGCATAGCCACTCCTCCCTCGGGTGTGCCCTGCCGTCCGTTGCACCCTACCGGCCTTCCCCCGTACGGCACTTGAGTACACGCCTGGGGCGCCCTGAACGAGTCGGCGGGTCTCTGCGCGGGCTCCCAGCTCGAGCGTGCGTTCAGCCCATCCTGGCACCATAGACGTCTTATTGCGCCCTGCTGGCATGTTTTTGCAGCAGACGAGCGATCTATTGCCCTTACGTGCCCATCTCATTACGCTCTCCGCATCGGACTCCGCGCTGCCACCACTGCTCAACCAACGTTTCCGGCCACGGAGTTGACGACAAGTCGGAGGAGATCCAGATGGGTGTCACGCGTCGGACGTTCCTGCAGGCCGCGGCCGCGGCGGGCATCGCCGGAGCAACGGGGCTCGGGGAGACCGCGGTAGCGGCGAGCGCGCCCGGCGATGTGGTCGGCAAGGTGACTGTGGGCTACCAAGGCTGGTTCGCCTGCCCCGGGGACGGTGCCCCGGTCAACGGCTGGTGGCACTGGGCCCAGAACTGGGGCCAGGCGCCGTCCCCCGCCAACAGCGCCGTCGTCGCCTGGCCCCTC
>NZ_BAAALF010000858.1:0-617 GCF_039528135.1 Kitasatospora nipponensis
GAGCGGAGCGCGGGGGACGGAGCTTCCAACAGGGCGTCAACTGCGGTCTGGGACACGGCAAACTCCTCAGGCTTGGGGTGGCCTTCAGGACCGTAGTGACGTTCGAGCCGAACTGGAATACCTTGCAGAAAGTTTCTGAAATATCTTGCAGTGCTCAGATGCTGGGAACCGACTGGGTGAGGGCTTCGGCGACGGCGCCGGGCAGCCAGTCGGCGGTGTGGGAGAAGGAGAAGCCCAGGTCCTTGGCGCGAGCGTTGCTCATCGCGTAGTGCCGGTCGTAGGAGAACGGCGAAGCCTTCCCACCCGCCGGGACGGTCCGGTGGACCGGCGCCCGGCCGGCCTGCGCCGCGATCACGGCGACGAGGTCGTGAACGTCCAGCGGACCGTCGGAGCAGGCGTTCAGCGGACCGGTGAAGTCGGCCGTGGCCGCCCACCGGAGCAGCTCCGCCAGCTCCTCGTGGTGGATGAAGACGGTGGGCAGCACCTGCGCGTGCACGGCGATCTCCTCCCCCGCGACGACGCGCGCGGCGTAGTGCGCCAGCCGGCCGGTGAACTCCTGTGTGCCGCCGCCGAGCACATGGGCGCTGCGCACCGTGGCGAACTCGAAGCCGTCGGCC
>NZ_BAAALF010000859.1:0-617 GCF_039528135.1 Kitasatospora nipponensis
ACCACCCGCACTTCGCGACCGGCACCCTGGAGGGCCGGGTCAAGCCACTGCACCGCGACTTCACCGACCTGGTCGCCCGGGACCAGTCGGCGGCACCGGCCGACTCACCGCTGACCGACCCCGTCGGACACGGTACCCACGTCGCGGGCATCATCGCCGGCGAGCTGCCCGACGACACGCAGCCGCTGATCGGCCGCACCGAGCGCCAGCCGGACGGTCTGCCCCATTGGACCACCCGCGAGCTGAACGAGGACCACACGCTGGCCGGAATCGCCCCGCGCGCACAGTTGGTCAGTCTCAAGGTGCTGGCCCTGGACGGCGAGAATCTGATCACCTCTTCCAGTGCCGTCATCAAGGCGCTCTACTACATCCGCGAGACGGTCAACACCGGCGGCCAGCTGCTGGTCATCCACGGCGCCAACCTGAGCTTCGGCTGCACCTGGGACGCCCGCGACTACGCCTGCGGCCAGAGCCCGCTCTGCCGGGAGGTCAACCTGCTCTCCGCAAGCGGGGTGGTGGTCGTGGTGAGCGCGGGCAACGACGGATTCAGCAACCGGACACCCAACGAGGGCGGCGCGGCGAACCGGGCCGTACTGGCCAGCATCAGTGACCCGGAC
>NZ_BAAALF010000860.1:0-615 GCF_039528135.1 Kitasatospora nipponensis
GGTCGATCTGTTCGACGTGGCCGTGGCCGGCAAGGCCGCTCTCGGGCTCGTAGACCTCGACCTCAGCGTGCTCCTTGAGCTCGCCAGTGACATCGTCCAGTCCGGCATACGTGAGATTGCCTCGGACCCGGACATTAGGGTCGATTCTGATCTTGGTCATGACCAGCTCCCTCGGTAGCTGAACGCCTCGACGAAGAGATCCACGTGGCGGATGTCCAGTATGGGACGTTCCACGCCGATGTCCACAGAGTAGTGCTCCTCGATTTCGCCCGGGTTCCCGTCCTTCCAGAACGTGAAGCCGTGTCCGATTAGATCTGATGCTGCTGGACAGCGGAGATACCAAGGGTTCATGGCCTTGTTGATGTCGACCTCCGCGGCCCTCAGGAGCCGTTCGGTCGTTGCATCCAGGTCTTCGTCGTCCTTCGACGTATCGGCGAAGACGGACAGGCCGAAGCGTCCAGACTCTATCTTGGCGAGGTTCGCGTGGTACTCCAGTCGGTCACGGGCGATCGGCCTGAAGCGGATCACAACGGCGCTTGGGGATAGGGCTGCAAGCATGCTCTCAGGCTAGGTCGGCGGGTTGAAGGCCGCGCGTCAGTGGACCTCGTGACAGGC
>NZ_BAAALF010000861.1:0-615 GCF_039528135.1 Kitasatospora nipponensis
CCGCCCGGAAGGGGTGATCCCCTCGGACGGCCTGGCACGTGAAGGTGCCGGTCTACCGCGCTGAGGGATACCCCTGGCTCTGCTGGGAGCTCGAAGAACGCTGATACGACTGGCTGCTGCTCATGACGTGCGTTCCTCTCCGTGGCGTTGGCGCCGGGCTGATGCGCCTACTCTGCGGCACGGCCGAGGGCAGGGGCAATCGAATTTCGCGCAAGCCGACTGCGCGCCGGAACCCGAGGCACTGGGCCGTCCGAGCGGGCGTTGTCCACAACCCCCGACTTATCCACAGCCTGTGAGGGACTTCCCCGAACCTCCCCGAAGATCCGGCACAGTCCTCTCTATCAGCCGCCGCCCGGCGGCCCCAGGAGAGGTAGAAGCCCATGAGTAGCGAGCGGCGCACCTGGCGGGCACTCCGAACCGGCCGACCCCGAGTACGGCGGACCACGGTGCGTAGGCCACGGGCAGTGGCCCTGCCGACACGGAGGCTGGGCGCGGGACGGTTGGCGGCCCGCCTTCTAGGCGAGCTGCTCGGCGGCCTTCTCGGGTCCTGATTCAGCGGGATGGAGCCGGTTCAGGGCCTACTGGTCAATCCACGCCTAGCTGGTGGTCAGCGGC
>NZ_BAAALF010000862.1:0-615 GCF_039528135.1 Kitasatospora nipponensis
CGTCTCCGAGCGGCCGGTGGCGCGCAGGTCGAAGCCGAACCGGGTGCGGCTGAGGGTGAACTGGAAGACGATGCCGACCAGGACCGCGATCACCAGGAAGCCCCAGAGGGTGCCACCGGCGGTCTCCAGCGTGAAGAAGTGGCTGGAGGCGGAGATCGGGTCCGTCTGGATGCTGTTGGTGGTGGTGCCCTTCTCCGGCGCGAAGATGCCGGGGACCAACAGCAGCGTCACCACGGCGCTCGCGATCGCGTTGAGCATGATGGTCGAGATGACCTCGCTGACCCCGCGGTAGACCTTGAGCAGACCGGCGATGCTCGCCCACAGGCCACCGACCGCCATGGCGGTCAGCAGCAGCAGCGGGATCTGCAGGATCGCGGGCAGGTCCACCTGGCTGCCGACGAAGGCGGCGAACAGCACGCCCAGCTTGTACTGGCCGTAGACGCCGATGTTGAAGAGGTTCATCCGGAAGCCGAAGGCGGCGGCGACACCGGCGAGGTAGTACGTGGTGGCCCGGTTGAGGATGCCCACCTGGCCGTCCGAGGCGGTGCCGTACGTGAACAGCACGTCGAAGGCCTTGAACGGCTCCTTGCCGGAGACCGCCAGCAGCACGCTGCA
>NZ_BAAALF010000863.1:0-614 GCF_039528135.1 Kitasatospora nipponensis
GATTCCCGAACACCCGTCCGAACCGCACACCGCCCCGACCGAGAGAATGGTGGCCAGAGGGGACTCCCTCTGGGGGCAGGGGATGCCGAAGTGGCTGCCCCGGGCGATGGTGCTGGCACTGCTGCTGGTCGGGGCGTTCCAGCTGGTGGACTGGGCGTTCCGGCAGCTGATCGACCTGCTGGTGATGCTGCTGGTGGCGTTCTTCCTGTCGCTGGCGATGGAGCCGGCCGTGGACCGGATGGCGGCGCGCGGGGTGCGCCGGGGGCCCGGGACCTTCCTGGTCTTCATCGGGCTCGCGGTCGCCATCGCCGGGTTCCTCACCGCACTCGGCACCCTGCTGGTCGACCAGGTCGCGAAGATCGCCGGTGACCTGCCGCACCTGGTGGAGAACCTGCTCGGCTGGTTCAACCGGACGTTCCATCAGAACGTCTCGCTGGACCAGCTGCAGGAGAAGCTGCTCAAGGACTCCGGCAACATCGAGAAGTACGCCCAGCAGGCCGCCGACAACGTCTGGGGCGTCTCCAGCACCCTGATCGGCGGGCTGTTCCAGGCCTTCACGGTCGGCCTGTTCACCTTCTACTTCACCGCCGACGGACCCAGGGTGGGGGGCACGG
>NZ_BAAALF010000864.1:0-613 GCF_039528135.1 Kitasatospora nipponensis
CTTCTTCGCCTCGGCGTTGTCGAAGCAGCAGAGCACGATGGTGTGCTCGGGGTAGTGGTCGGCGTAGAACCGCAGCAGCTCGGGGTCGATGCCGGGGCGTTTGCGCGCGGGCACCTGGGCCAGCGCGGCCGGAATCTGTGTCGCGTCCTCGGCGAGCAGCACCGTGTAGATGTCGTGGTCGAACACCTGGACCGAGCGCGGGGTGCTCGCCGACCGCGTCCGCTCGTGAAGCTGCCCGGGCGGGCGGACCGCGTCCACCATGCGGGACAGGATGTCGGTGCAGCCGCCTGCGGAGAGGAAGTTCTCGGGGCTCATGGAGCGGCCGGGCAGGTGGAGCAGCATCGCGTTGGCACCGGCGGAGAGATCCCCCGCCGTGTTCTGGTAGCCCAGGACGTGGATCCCCCCGTGCTGCGGGTGGCGCCGACGCCCGGTGTACAGCGTGGTGCCGGAGAACTCTGCCCGGTTCGTCGAGACGCACATGGGCTCAACCTAGTGGCGGCAGCGGGGTTTTCGGGATCGGTCGGGTCGTCGGCCCGGCGCCGCGGAACGAGGCCGCAGTACCGCTCCCGGGGGGGCGGCCGGATCGGTAGCTCGCCTTGACCTCCTCGAAGAG
>NZ_BAAALF010000865.1:0-613 GCF_039528135.1 Kitasatospora nipponensis
CCTCGCTGCCGCCGAACTGCGAGAGGAACCAGTTGTGGGTTCCCACGCAGTACGGGCAGCCGTTCACCTTCGAACTCCAGGCCGAGATCATCTCTCGGGTGGCCCGGGGCAGCACTCCGTCGCTGAATACCCCGGTGTAGCCGGTGATGAGAACCTCCATCAGATCCGGCCGGGTGGAGACCAGCCGAAACATATCGGGCACGAATGGAAGGCCCGTCCTGCTCTTGATCAGGTCGTAGAGTTCCGCGGTCCTTCCGGTCGCATCGGCCTCGTCGATCAGCGGAACGCGCGCCGCCGGAACCTGCTGTTCGGTCATGGAAGTGACTCCTTCGCCATGGACGGACATTCCCGAGCAACCCGATGCTGCCAGGGCCACGCAGGGCCGCTGTCTCCTAAATTGCTCTCTTCGAGCGGACCGAACGCCCGTCAAAACCCATCCGCCCACCGCGATTTGACCGGCCCCAAGAGTGGGCATATGCCAGTGGGGTGGCGAAACCGGCATACCGCGGCCCCGCTCTCAAGTATGTTGAACGGCATGATCGTTGAGGACTTCGAGCAGATCTCCGACCAGTACCGGTCGGAGCTCCTGGCGCACTGCTACCGGATGCTGGGA
>NZ_BAAALF010000866.1:0-612 GCF_039528135.1 Kitasatospora nipponensis
CTCCCGGCAGACGAGGAGAACTTCACGGTCAGCGACGACTTCGGCGCGATGCTCCACGAGATCCATCACATCCTCGAGAAGCGGAACTCGCGACTCATCGTCCTGGCCGCGCCAAAGCAATGGCAGCGCGTCAGCGCGCAGGCTCCGCCGAACATCGTTCCCGTGCTGGGCCGTCCCGACCCGCTGAAGATCGCCGGGGCGTGGCTCAGGGCCGAGGCGCCAGACCTCGACTCCCGGCGGTGGCTGGACGATGAGCGTATCTCCGGACTGTTGGCCCGTCAGCGGCCTTCCGACGTCCTCCAGATCGTCGCACTCATTCTCAAGGCCGATGAAGCCAAACACCCCGCACTGAGGTCCGATGCGGACCCGGACGGATTCAACGCCAAGGTGCTGGACGTCCTGAAGGCGCGCACCGCATGGCGCGAGGATCTGTTGGAGTGGCACAGGAAGCCAGGCAGGACAAGCTTCGAGCGGAACTTCCTGCTCGTGGCGGCATTGTTCAGGAACGCATCCGTCGGTCATGTGTACGCGCAAACGGCCGAGCTCTGCAGTCGCTTCAAGACCCCCGTGTCGCTCAGGGGCCAGGAAGCGCCGGGCGTCGTCGAACTCGTC
>NZ_BAAALF010000867.1:0-612 GCF_039528135.1 Kitasatospora nipponensis
GTTCTCCAGCCCGGCACCCGATCAGCCGCCCCAGGTACCCCAGCCTCGGGGACGGTGCGCTGTCCCTTCCGGCGTGACACCACTGTGCCCGCCCGGCCTGACACCGCCCCGACAGCCGGCACCCGTGGACGGAACACAGCGAGGGGGCACGCAGGCCGCGTGCCCCTTCGCCTTGCTACCGCAGCGTCAGCTCACGTTGAAGTAGTAGTAGTACGTCTCGTGCGTCCGTCGGTCCCGGTCGGTCGGGTAGACGGAGAGGATGTGCTGCCCGCTGGTGTCCGGGGTCCAGGAGACCTGCGCCGTGCCGTCCGCCGCTGCGGCGACGGTGGTCTCGGCACCGAAGCCGAGGGCGTAGGTGTAGGACGCCGTGTTCTTCACCTTCGGAGCGAAGGTGAACACGCCGGTGACCCCTACCCCGCCGCCGGCGGCTCCGGATCCGGTGTCCTCCGGGTAGGTCTCGGAGGTGACGGTGGGACTGGTGTCCACGTAGGCGAACAGCCGGTTGGAGGAGCTGACCCAGCCGTTCGGGCTGTGGCTGCGCACCGTGATCATGCTGCCGCCCGCGCCTGCGAGGGCGAGCGTCACCGAGGCGGTGCCGTCCGCGGCGGTCGG
>NZ_BAAALF010000868.1:0-611 GCF_039528135.1 Kitasatospora nipponensis
ATCGCCGACAGTTGGGGATCGCGCGCCGCCTCGCTTCGCAGCTCGAAGTAGGCGAGCATGCGCGGTCGCCCGGGCCCGGCGACGTTCTCCAACAGCCCCCCCAACAGGCCCACCAGCTCCTCGCGGTCGCAAGGCCCGGGGCCGGCGGCCGTCATCTGCGCCGCGACCTGGCCGTACTGCTCAACGCACCGCTCGGCTGCCGCGCGCAGCAGGGCCTCTCGGGTCGGGAAGTAGTTCTTCGCGGTCCCCACTGGCACTTCTGCGGCCGCGTCGACGGCCCGGTGCGTCAGACCGCGCCCGCCCGCGCTGGCCAGCACTTCGATAGCGGCGTCGCGCAGCAGGTTCCGGCGGTCCTGATTCATCGGTGCTCCTAGTTCTTCGGTATCTTGCCACACTACCCCAATTGTGGTACCACAGATGTGGTATGCAATGCCGACGCTTCATTGGGGGGAACCATGGCGCAATTCAGAAGAGACTGCGGCGCGCGGCTTCAAGATCTTGATGACCCACTCGAAATCATGGCAAGAATGCTGACCCGTCAGAACCCTCCGAGGAGCTGAGGCCGAGATGACCGCTGCGAGGAACGCCGAGCAGGCGAAGGTGATCCCGAT
>NZ_BAAALF010000869.1:0-610 GCF_039528135.1 Kitasatospora nipponensis
ATCGACGGCGCGGTCTACGACTCCAAGGCCGCACCGATCGTGGACCCGGTGCTCGGGGTCGGCTTCGAGAACTTCGCGCTCACCCAGGACATGCCGAACCTCAGCCAGGCCGACGCCGTGCACAACTACGGCAACATGTCGCCTGCCGACGAGATTCACGGCATCGTCTTCAAGTGGGCCGCCAACTCCTGGGTCCGGGGCATCCGGACCGAGATGACCGGGTCGCACCCGATCGTCACCGAGGAGGCGTACCACCTCCAGATCGTGAACAACCAGCTGGACGGCTCCTGGAACAAGGGCAAGGGCGGCAACGGGTACTTCCGCGGCTCCCGGGTCTGGGACTCGCTGTACGCCGGGAACACCTCGCGGAACCTGCGGCACTTCACCTTCCAGTGGTCCGCCTCGGGCAACGTGGTGATCGGCAACGACTTCGACTCCGACATCAACCTGCACGGGGGATGGGAGCGGAACAACCTGATCGAGCTCAACACGGTGACCGTGCCGTACGAGCACCGCTCCGCCAACTGCCGCTCCAACTGCGGCGAGGAGGGCGGGGGTGGGACGGACGCCTCCACCTGGTTCCCGGTCTGGTGGGGCGCCGGGAAGAAGG
>NZ_BAAALF010000870.1:0-610 GCF_039528135.1 Kitasatospora nipponensis
CGACCTCCCGCTCCCGGTTGACCACCTCCAGCAGGCGGTCCTTCTCGATCCGCTCGGTCTCGACGGCGATCACCCGCTCGCGGTTCTTCTCGGCGACGGCGATCTCCCGCTGCTGGTTCTCCCGCTGGACGCCGAGCAGTTCCTCGGTCCGCAGCAGCGCACCGTGCGCCCGCAGCCGCTCCTCCTCCTGGACCTGCGCCGTGGCCGCCTCCTCCTGCGCGCGCAGCGTCTCGATCCCCTTGCGCTGCCGGATCTCCGCCTCCGCCCGGCGGCGCTCCAACTCCAGTACGGCCTCCCGAGCGTCCACGTTCTGCCGGGTGATCTCCATCTCCTCGTTGCGCTGGAAGTCGTTGGTGCGGATGTGCTCCAGCGCGGTCAACTCGGTGATCTTGCGGATGCCCTGGGCGTCCAGCACGTTGGCCGGGTCGAGCTGCACCATCGGGGTCTGTTCGAGGTGGTCGATCGCGGCGTCGTCGAGGTGGTAACCGTTCAGGTCGGTGCCGATGGCCGCGATGATGCGGTCCCTGAACTCCTCGCGCTTGGTGTAGAGATCGGTGAAGTCGAGCTGCTTGCCGACGGTGCGCAGCGCCTCGGCGAACTTCGCGGCGGC
>NZ_BAAALF010000871.1:0-610 GCF_039528135.1 Kitasatospora nipponensis
GGATCGGTCAGGTCCCAGATGCCCTCATGATCGGCGGTCACCAGCAGCCGCCCGGCTTCGGTGATCATCGCTTCGGTGTTCAGCGCGTCCCGGACGTTGCGCCCGATCCGCTCAACCGACGCACCCGCCAGACCGTTGTACGCACCCATCTCCTCCCGCAGCCAAGGCCCGAGCGCCGGACGCCTGAGCGGGTCCACCGCCCCCGACACCTCCCAGTCATCGGCCCAGGCAATGACGTGCCCGCCGACCTTGGCCACGGCCTCAAGGATGAAGTCCCGCTGCTTCTCCGGGCTACCGGTCGGCCCGACCACCCGGGACAGGCTCCGGGTCCCGACGAAGCACATCCCACACCCGTCGTACGGCGTGACAGGGGCGTTGTCGTCAAGAGCAAGCTTCTTCGATGCCATCGTGGCCCTCCCTGGGGTTCCCCAGTAGAAGAGGGGGAGGATTTCCCGCTGTGGCCACTCAGACATGCCTTAAGCGACCCACGCAGGGGCTCGGGGAACTGCGACGCCGACCTCGGGAGCGTTGCACCTGTGTGGATGGTCAGGCACTTTCGCAGTGATACCCGCCAGCCACGAACCGTCGGAGTTTCCCGAGACCCTGCTTC
>NZ_BAAALF010000872.1:0-610 GCF_039528135.1 Kitasatospora nipponensis
AAGCCTCCGGCCCCGTGCTGCCGAGGCGGGTGCGGGCGGGGGTGGTGTTCATCAGGAAGCTCCAGGGAGGGGTGGGCCGGTGCCTCAACTATGGCATGAGCGATGACAGATTTCAATATCTGTCAGTCCAGTACTCCCTGGGCCGGCCATCAGTCGGTGACCCGGCTCTGGTTCTCGTACGCCAGGTCCGCGTACTCCGGGTGTCGGAGCATCCAGGCCTTGATGAACGGGCAGGTGGCCAGCACCGGCAGCCCCCGCCGCCGGGCGTCGTCCAGGGCGGCCCTGGCGAGCGTGCCGCCGATGCCGCGGCCCTCGAAGGCCGGGTCCACCACCGTGTGCGGGTAGACCACCAGTTTTGCGCTGCGGATGTACTCGGCGAAGCCCGCCAGGGCACCGTCGATCCGGGCCTCGAACCTGCTCTCGGCCTCGACGTCCTCGACTTCGACGGGCTCGGCGGCGACCGTTCCTGACATTGTCGGCTCCTTGGTTCGGGCTGGTTCCGGACGAAGTTCCGGACGAATCCGTGACGGACAAACCTGGACGAATCAACCGTACGTCCGGCGTCGCGGTCAAGGGGGCGTCAGTCGTCGGACTGGTACCAAAGGCTGAC
>NZ_BAAALF010000873.1:0-610 GCF_039528135.1 Kitasatospora nipponensis
CCTTCCTCGTACCGCCGCTGGAAGCGGTCGCCAACTCGCTGCGGTACGCCGTCGTCGCGACCCTGATCGCCCTGGTGATGGGCGGGCTGGCGGCGGTCGGCACCTACCCGGCGAAGAACTACATCTCGCACAGCGAGTTCCTCACCGAGGTCTGCAAGCTGGGCGGCAACAAGCTGGTGGACGCGATCGCCTACCACCCCTACACCTATCCCCATCTGCCCAGCGCCAAGACCGACTTCGGCACCGCCTTCGAGGACATCAGCACCACCAAGAGCAACCTGATGGCCGTGCTGGAGACCTACGGCACGCCCAACCTGCCGATCTGGCTGACCGAGACCGGCGCGCCGACCAACGGCCCCGGCAGCGCCGCCGACGGCAAGACCATCCCGCCGGACGCCACCCACGTGACCGAGGCCTTCCAGGCCGACTTCGCCCTGGACACCATCCCGGCTGCGGCCGCCAACAAGCACATCGCGGCGGTGTTCTGGTTCGCCGACAAGGACGACGGCACCGAGAAGGACAAGGGCCAGCGCTCGAAGTTCTACGGCCTGCGCTACCACGATGGCTCGCCGAAGGCGGCGCTGAACGCCTGGAAGGCCGCGATCACCAC
>NZ_BAAALF010000874.1:0-610 GCF_039528135.1 Kitasatospora nipponensis
CAGCCCCGTCTGCCGGTCGGCCAGGCCGGTGCGCAGCACCAGCGCCGCGTTGACGGTCAGCACCAGGGCGGTCCGGCCCCAGGCCAGCAGGGTGCGTTCCGGCTGCAGGCCGGGGTCGCGGTTCACCGGGAGTAGCCGATGATCAGAGCGGCGAAGACGAACGAGATCACCACCACGCAGCAGGTCAGCACCAGCAGGAAGTGGGTGCGCGGCAGCGGTTGGCCGGCCCGCACCGCCCGGTCCACCCGGGCCCACCGCCGGTACGCGGCCGTGCCCATCCCGGCCGGCCCGAGCGCCAGCGCGACCCCCCCCGCCAGCAGGGCGAGAGCGGTTTTGATCCAGGCCAGCAAGGTGCGCTCGTTGGCGAGCGAGAACCGGTAGTCCGGCTCCCCGGGCTGGCTCGGTTCCGGCATGGAAATGAGCTTAGCCAGAAGCCCCGAGGGGGACTCGTGGCCAAGTGGGCGTGTCGGATCGGGCGGCCCGACCGGGCGGGCCCGATCAGGCGGGCGGGGCCGGCTGGGGCGGCCCGGCTGTCCTGCTCGGCTCCGGTGCGGCGTCCTCGACGGTCATCGGTCGGTCATCTCCCCGGCGGAACGGACTCGGTGCACGG
>NZ_BAAALF010000875.1:0-609 GCF_039528135.1 Kitasatospora nipponensis
GGCGGGGCGGAACGCGGGCCGGCCCGGTGCCCCCGTCGCGGAGGGTGAATTCCCCGTCCCGTCTCCGCCGGCTCGGTTAGGGTGCGACCAGGGGCTGGATCGTGGCCTTGCCGGGGGCGGCTTCGGTCGCCCGGGAAGGCAGAACAAGCGATGGAAGAGGGGCGGCCCGTAAGGGCCGCCCCTTCGCCGTTCTTGGGACGGCCCGGGCGCGGAGATTCCCGTGTCTCCTGGTCGAGGTGGACCGCGACAATGAGGGCAACGGCGTCCTGGTGGACAAGCTGGCCGCCTACCGGGCCTGGTGCGAGCTGCCCGCCCGCTACACCGCGAAAAAGGCGTTCGAGGAGTCCCTGCCCGCCGTCGGGGCCCGGACCCACGACCTGCCCCGCCACGGCGGCGGTGCTGCCCTTCGCGGCCCGGACCAGGAACCTGCCCCGGGCAGCAGGAGCTGCTGGTGGCGATCGGCACCGAGCGACGGCCTCCCGTAGAGCTCGTAACACGATCTTGTGGGTGTGGGCTGGTGGGCCGTGTCCGGTGTGACGATTCGTCCGTTGGTGGTGGTGTGAGTGCACCGTGGATGATCGATGACGAGTTGTGGGCGCTGATCGGGCC
>NZ_BAAALF010000876.1:0-609 GCF_039528135.1 Kitasatospora nipponensis
GCTCGTACGGCCGCTCGGGCTCCGCACCGATCAGCGTGATCGACCCCTCGAAACCCTCCGCCCGCAGCGTCTCGACCGCCTTCGCCCCCGCCAGGCTCGCTCCCACGACGACGTATCCGGTCTTCATCGCGGCTCCTCTCGTCGGCCTCATCACACCCCGGAGATCTGCCCGCCGCGAGCCGAAACACCCCTCCTCGGGCAGCTCGGCCTAGGCTGAGAAACGCCACGACCGGAAGGAAGGGCTCCGATGAGCGAGCAGACCGTGACCGTGCGCTGTGTGCCGGCCGCCCCGTGCTGGGTGAGCCTGATGGCTCGTGATCTGACGGCGGCGCAGGCGTTCTACGGGCCGTTGCTGGGGTGGGCGTTCCAGGACGGGCTGCACGGGTTCGGGCCGTACGTCCGGGCGGTGCTGGACGGGGTGGAGGTGGCCGGGATCGGGGCCACCGAGGGGCAGTGGCAGCCGCCGGTCGCCTGGACCACCTACTTCGGGACCGAGAGCGCCGATCGCCACCGTGCCGCCGCGCTCCCTGATCCGGGCGGCGGTGTCGTTGGCGCTCTCGGTCCCGAAGTAGGGGGTCCAGGCGGCGGGCGGCGGCCACTGCCCCTCGG
>NZ_BAAALF010000877.1:0-609 GCF_039528135.1 Kitasatospora nipponensis
GCCAGGTGTGCGAGTAGCGTTCGCCGCCGTTGTCGCTGGCGAACACGACGATCGTGTCGCGCTCCTGCCCGGAACGGCGCAGCGAGTCGAGGACCTCGCCGACGGAGCGGTCCAGGCCCTCGACCATCTGCCGGTACTTGTCCAGCGAGCCGCCGTCCAGATGCGCGAGCGCGAGCCGGGCGGTGGTGGTGTTGGCCGACCGGACGGCCTTCTCCAGCCGGGCGGCCTCTTCGGTGTCGCCCTCGGCGATCCAGGGCCAGTGCGGCGTCGTGAAGTTGAGGTTGAGCAGCCACGGCTTCTCGTGCCGGCGCTCGATATACCGGCTCGCGCGTTCGGTGAGGATGCTCGTGTAGTACCGCAGGTCCTGGTAGGGGACTTCACCCTCGTAGAGGTCGTACTTCCCGTTGCTGGCCAGCTTGGAGTAGTACTCCAGCGCTCCGGCGAAGTTCCCGAAGAACTCGTCCCAGCCCGACCTGGTCGGCGAGTGGTCCGGCAGGAAGCCGCAGTGCCACTTGCCGATCATCGCGGTCGCGTAGCCGCTGCCGCGCAGCAGTGAGGCGAGGGTGGGGTGGGTCGGATCCAGCCCTGCGGTGGCATCCTCGAGGATCG
>NZ_BAAALF010000878.1:0-608 GCF_039528135.1 Kitasatospora nipponensis
CCACGATCTCGCTGGCGGTGGTGCCGGGGTGGGCGGCGATGTCGGTGGGGAGGATCAGGACCGCGCGGGTGGTGGCGGAGTGACAGCCGCCCGGGGGCTCCGGGATGGCGCCCTCGCCGATCTTCAACAGGGCCCGGCCCAGCAGGAAGAGCTCGACTCCGTTCATGAGGACAAGATACATCCATAGTGATCCATCCATATTGATACATCTCTTTGGATGCACTACGGTGAAGGCAGTGCGACGGACGGACCGTCAGCACCCGGAGGGGGAACACCACCATGCCCACTGCCAGCCTCACCGTCCCCGGCGCGACCCTGCACTACGAGGTGCGCGGGACCGGCCCGGTCCTGCTCGTCTCGCAGAGCGGCGAGGGTGACGCCGAGCGCAGCACCGACCTGGTGGCGGGCCTCACCGACGCGTACACCGTGGTGACGTACGACCGGCGGGGCCTGTCCCGCAGCCGGCTGGACGCACCGGAGCGCGGCGCGAGCCTGGCCGAGCACGCCGAGGACGTGCACCGGCTGCTGACCGCCGTCACCGACGCGATCGCCGCCGGGGGCGACATCCGCGGCTACTACGTGTGGTCCCTGCTGGTCAACTACGAATG
>NZ_BAAALF010000879.1:0-606 GCF_039528135.1 Kitasatospora nipponensis
TCGCGGACCTCCTCGACCGCCTCGTCCAGGCTGCGCACGTTCTCCAGCAGCATCAGCGACCAGGCCGCGTAGGTCTCCAGCGGGGCGCGCAGCCAGCGCACGATGCGGATCTGCGGCAGCGGGCGCGGCACCAGGCCCTGCTCGCGCAGGGCGGCCCGGCGGGTCTGCTTGAGCGCCCGGTCGAAGAGGACGGCCGCGGAGATGGACATGCCCGAGAAGAACTGCGGGGCGCCGTCGTGGGCCCCGCCGCGCGGCGCGTGCACCCAGTTGAACCAGGCCGAGGCGATCGCGAAGACCCAGACCAGCAGGCGCGAGCCGAGCGCGGCGTCACCGTGGCTGGCCTCGCGGACCGCGAGGACCGAGCAGAACATCGCCGCCCCGTCGAGGCCGAAGGGGACCAGGTACTCCCAGCCGCCGGACAGGCCCAGGTTCTGGATGCCGAAGCCGACCAGGCCGTGGAAGGAGAGCGCGGCCGCGACACCGGCGCAGCAGAAGAGCAGGACGTACGAGGAGATCCCGTAGATCATCTCCTTGCGGCGGCGGCGCTCCTCGGTGCGCTCCCAGGAGTCTCCGCTGTCCTCGGCCTTGGTGGCCTTGAAACGCAGG
>NZ_BAAALF010000880.1:0-606 GCF_039528135.1 Kitasatospora nipponensis
CTTCACGAGTCGGTTCGCCACCTGACCTGCTGTCAGGTTCGGGTACTTGGCGCGGACCAGCGCGGCGGCCGCAGAGACGTACGCGGTTGCGTCCGAGGTGCCGCTCGCCATGCAGTACTGACTGCCCGAGCAGGATCCCGCGCTGACGATCTCCACCCCCGGCGCGGTGAGCATAAGACCGGGCCCGAAGTTCGACTTCGCCCAGACCTTGCCCGACTGGTCGACCGCACCGACCGCCAGGACACCGGGCGCGCTCGCCGGACTGGCGAGCCCTGCGCCGTCGTTGCCCGCGCCCGCCACGATCAGCACGTCCTTCGAGGCCGCGTAAGCGATCGCCTCCAGCACCCACTTGCTGTTACCGACTTTGCCGGCCTGCGAGATGTTGATGACCTTGGCACCGTTGTCCACTGCCCAGCGGATGCCCTCAGGGATGGCGTCACTGTTGGAGGCGCTGTTCTTGTAGATCGGCAGGATCTTCACGCCCGGGGCCAGGCCGGTCACCCCGTCACCGCCGCCGGCTCCGTGACCCTTGGCCGCGATCAGGGCCGACATGCTGGTCCCGTGCCCCGATTCGGACTTGGCCTCACGACCCTTGCCACCCGGATC
>NZ_BAAALF010000881.1:0-606 GCF_039528135.1 Kitasatospora nipponensis
AGGCGGTGTTCCGTATCCCGCCCCACATGTGGCGGATTCTCAGGAAGGCGTGCGATGCCGCAGAGCGTGCCCAGCTTCTATGAACTGTTGGGTGCTGCCCAGCACTCGGCAGTCCACCTGGAGATGCGGGATCAGTACGGCATCATGGAGGAGTCGGAGGAGATCGTCCGGTGGCGACGTGGTGAGGCAGTCGATGTCGACCCTTACTCGGAGTACTGGAGCGACTGGACCGAAGCCATCCAGGGGGCTGTCGCGCGCGGTGTCACCGTTCGGCGGGCCCAGATCATCTCCGAGCCGGTCTCGGAGTACATCCGCTACGAGCACCACATCACTCAGGTGAACGTTGCGGCCGGTGAGTTGGTGCGCTGGCTGCCGCGAAGCCAGGCGTCGGACATCCCGCTTCCCGGTAACGATTTCTGGCTGTTCGACGGGGAGCTCGTGCGCTTCAACCTCTTCGACGGCAACGGCGCCGGCCTCGGCCCGCAGCACACCGAGGAGCCCGCGGTAGTCCAGCTCTGCACAACTGCCTTCGAGTCCGTGTGGGCTCGGGGCATCGACCACGAGAAGTACTCCGTCTGATCGACTGACGGACCACCAGGCCATGCC
>NZ_BAAALF010000882.1:0-606 GCF_039528135.1 Kitasatospora nipponensis
CCACCCCCCCGCATTTCCTCGCCTCACGCCAAGCCCACCCCGTTCTGGCGGTCGTCGCTCTCGTCGCGTACGGCGCAGCTTTCGGCTGCGGCTTGATGGTCGTCAGGGTCCGAGGGCACAAGGACCTCGAACCGCGTACGGCATTGGACGGCTACGGGCACCTTCCCAAGGAGCGGGTCCTGCTGATGCTGGCTGCCTCGCGCGTGAAGATGTTCGAGCACAACAAGGCGATCCAGGACACGAAGGCCGCCTGGTGGAAGGCGAGCCTGGCCGCCCTCGTGCTCGGCTTGGTCTCCTCGACTGTCGGGCTGGTGCTGCACACTGACGGACATGACAGACAACCCGAGCCAGGAAAATCCTCCCCCAGCGTCCAGCACTCCGCCTCAAACTCCCCAGCCCCGACCCAGCCTCGCTGACACCTTCGCCGACCAGACCGTCATCGGCACCGAGCAGAAGAGCCACAAGGGCGGCACTAGCACCCGTCCTCACCGACCCCACAGTCGCTGACCTGCGCCGGTAAGTTCCCCGGGAGGCCCCGGTGAGTTTCGACTACCAGCCCAGCTCGCTGTCGGTTCTGCCCGACAGTGAGGGAGATCTGGCTCCCAG
>NZ_BAAALF010000883.1:0-606 GCF_039528135.1 Kitasatospora nipponensis
GCCCTGGTGGTTCCGGCACCTGGGTAGGTGCTGGTCTGGGTGATGTCCTTGGCGGTGTTGCCGGTGACGTCGCGCTTGACGTGCTGGGTGCGATCGCCGAGGAGGTTGTACTGCCAGGTTTGCCAGTAGGGGGCGGGTCCACCGATGGTGGCGGGTGCAGGCGTGGTGCTGGTGCACTTGGGGAGTTGGCCGGCGGTGGGAGCGGTGATGCCCTTGGTGTCGGTCCAGGCAGTGGTCAGGCGGTCGAGGCCGTCGTAGCCGAAGCACTGGGTGTCGGTAGCGAGGCTGACGCCGCCTGCGGACTGGGTGTCACTGGCGGTGGTGAGGTTGCCCGCCGGGTCGTAACCGTAAGTGCTGTCTGATACGGGGAAGTTGGCAGTGGTCTGGAGACTGACGCGGTTGGTGTTCAGGCGGCCGGTCGCGTCGTGGTAGGTCTGTGCGGGGGGGAACTGGGTGCCTGCATTGCCGTAGGTGGACTGCAGGATCTGACCGAGCGGGCTGTAGCTGGCGATGGCCAGGTAACGCGACAGGTTCGATCCGGAACTGACGAGACCGTTCTGCAGGTTGTAGCCATAGCCGACCGTCTCTGCGGCTAGTCCGCCGTCG
>NZ_BAAALF010000884.1:0-606 GCF_039528135.1 Kitasatospora nipponensis
CCTCCACGAACCGAGCCCACGGCTCTCCCGGCCACATGAGCACAGCCGCACCGGGAACTTGAGAACCACTTGCCCGCCTCCGCCCGAACACCCAGGGTCGGCCGGGTATCTGACGCCCGCTCAGAAATCAACGCGCCTGAGACCGCCGGCGCAGCGGGCGTCACCACACATTCTTCCGCCTCATCCGCCGCTGTCCGCGCGCCCTGAGGTCCCTGGCCGGCTGCGTTCGGCGGCCCGAAGGCATCTCCTCAAATCCCTTTCCCTGAAAGAAGGTTGTTCCGCCATGCGTATCCTGACCAAGATCGCCGCCGTCGCTGCCCTTGCCGTTCCGGCGCTCATCGCGGTTCCCGGTACCGCCCAGGCCGCCGCCACGCCCTCCGGTTGTTCCAGCGTCACGCAGATCGGCAGCACCGCCTACCTCAACGTCGGCGGGGAGACGATGGCGTCGGTGAAGCAGTACAAGGGCTGCGGCAAGAACTACTCCTACGTGTACGTGTGGCAGGGTTACCGCTCCGCCCACAGCAGTTGGGACGTGTGCGCGGCCATCGTCACCGGTGGCTCGCACGTTCAGGACCCCCCGTGGGGTGACAACGACGTGGGGATCTG
>NZ_BAAALF010000885.1:0-605 GCF_039528135.1 Kitasatospora nipponensis
ATCATCTGGACGTACTGCAGGCCCGCCCGGCCGTAGTGCACCAGCTCCTCGGGCGCCCCGCTCTCCACCAGGTCGTCGATCAGGTCGAGGTAGACCGAGTGGTACGCCTGCTGCCGGACCGCGTCGAACTCCCCGTTGGCGGTGGGCTGGTGGGCGTCCAGCCGGTACACGTCCAGCGCCGACTTGGCCAGGTCCATGGAGATGGCGTCAGCCATCCCACTGCCCATCAGCCAGTCGAAGGAGACCGGACCGGTGTCACCGGCGCGGGCCACCGCGATGCCGCACCCGTAGTTGTTGGCGGAGTGCATCCGGAAGACGCAGGCGTCCCAGATGCCGGTGGAGTCGTTGAGCCGCGCGTGCAGACCGCCCTGCCCATGGTCCAACTTCTCGGCGTACTGGTACACCCACTGCCGGACCAGCGAGAGCAGGGCGTGCACCGCGTCATGCCCCCAGCCCTCCTCGTCCATGGCCGCGACCAGGTCGTCCACCCCGTGCCCGTAGAGCCGGAACCGTCCGCCCACCAGGTCCAGCGGCGGGATGCACAGGTCGTCGACGATGGTGCTCGCGGCGACGTAGCGCAGATAGGTCGGGTCCTGCGAGAAGTG
>NZ_BAAALF010000886.1:0-605 GCF_039528135.1 Kitasatospora nipponensis
CCCTCCGCCCCGGTCACCTGCTCGAATGCCTCCTCGTGGACGTAGAGCAGCTCCTCGCAGTGTCGTGCGGTGAACGGTGCGAACCGTTCCGGATGGCCGAAGATGCTCTCGTATACCTGGCGGCCGGCGGCCACAACGGCAGCCCGGGAGCAGAGGAAGCCGTCGTCCGACTGCGGGAACGGCGAACCGTCGGGCCCTGCCATCCCGAGGACGGGCTGTGTGCCGAAGTCCGCTTGGTCCAACCGGTAGAGAGCTTCCGCGAGACGCTCACCAAAGCCGATGATCTGGCCCACCGGCTCGCGCGAAAGCGTCTCCGTCAGGCGCGCGCAGGCCTCTTCGAAACCCTGACACGTCTCAGTGCCGGCCTCGCCGCCGAGAACCTCGACGAGCTGCCAGAACCGCCCCCACGTCATCACCGGCAGGCCGGGGTCAGCGCCACTGTTCAGAGGTGTCGTCGAATCGTTCACGGTGTGATCACCGTCATCCTCTGCACCAGTCGCCAGACCTGGCCCTCGAATCCCATCCCATCCGCCCCTGTCGTCCGCTGCCATTCCTTGCTGCTTGGCAGCATCACATGCCCCTGCGACACGAGGTGCCGGGAAACG
>NZ_BAAALF010000887.1:0-605 GCF_039528135.1 Kitasatospora nipponensis
CTACGCGACCAGGTCACCAGCGAACTGGTCCTCGCCGGTGGCGAGACAGACCGGTACGGCACCCCGTTCCAGGCCCGGATGCACATTCAGAGCCACTGGTACCACGCCCAACGCCTGGCAGCAGTGGACGACCACATCGACCTGTTCGTGGCCGAGGCCGCACACCGCCGCAACGGCCAACTACTACCGCCAGGCGAGCCGCTGTTCGCGCCGCCCCCCCGAGTACGCCGCGCCATTCCCAGCCGGGAGGCCACCAGTGCCTGACCGCTACGAAGCCCGACTGCTGCCGCCGGTCGGCGCGGCGGAGCCCCTGTGGGGGGCCTGGGACCTCAAGAACAAGGACTGGGTCCGGGTCCCGTCGCCGGACCGCCGGCCGGAGTGGTTCACCACCGAGGCTCGCGTCAGCACGTGGGCTGCTCAGCAGGCTTCCGGCCGCAAGGTTCCCAGCTCAACGAGAAGGAGTGCGCATTGAAGTTGCCCGGAAAGAAGAGCGGGCCCAGCGACACCGATCGCGCCGAGGCCGCCAACCAGGCCGAGCTCGCCGGGGTCAGCCTGGATGCCAACGACTCTGCAGCAGGCGCCGCGATGATCGGGAACGCCTGGCG
>NZ_BAAALF010000888.1:0-604 GCF_039528135.1 Kitasatospora nipponensis
GGCGTGTTCGGGCCATCCGTCAGGCGGTGTCAGCTGTTGTCAGTTCCTGTCAGGCCGTAGCGAACACCACCGGCGGTCCGGTCAGCTGTCACCGCCGTCGAGGTCAACAGGGACGGCACAACGGTTCGACAGGACAGGGGAATCGACATGGTCAAGGGCATCCTCGGCAAGATCGGGCGCCGCGGCGCGACTGCGGTGGCCGTGGCGGCGATGCCCGGCGGCGTCGCTCTGTCGACGGGCGACGCGTCCGCCGTCGGGTGGTACTACCTCAACAACCACGCGACCAACCACGGGGTCGGCGTCTACTCGCAGCCGTACTCGTGGTCGGCCAAGACCACCGGCGACCTGTGGTCGTACTCGTGGTCCGGGGACGCGGTCGACATGAGGTGCTGGACCCGGGGCGAGAACATCAACAACGGGGGCAACGTCTGGTACAAGGTGAACACCGTCTACTCGGCCAGCTACGGCTACTGGTCCGGGACGGCTTACGTGTACGGGGCCTTCGCGGACGGCAACTGGAACTTCCACGTTCCGACCGTTCCCGAGTGCTGACAGCCCGTTGAGCCGGGGCGCCCCGCCCGGCCCACGGGGGGGGCGCACCGCG
>NZ_BAAALF010000889.1:0-604 GCF_039528135.1 Kitasatospora nipponensis
CCCGACGAGGACATCCCGCCGCTGGTCGACTTCGTACTCTCGCCGGCCGCCCGACCGCTGGTCACCCACCTGGGGTACGCGGTGAAGGGTTAGGGCGTGGGGCACCGGGGTGATCCGACGGATCCGTGTCGGATCTCTTCCGGCAGACACGGCCTTCATACGCTGCTCGCCCAGGCTCGGCCCTCCACCGTTGCCTCATGACGGACGCGCCGACCCGTACAAGGCTGAGAGCGGCCATGCTGCCCGTTGGCATCACCGCGGGGCCGGGTGCCGCGGCAGCGCTCCGCACCGGGCTCATCCGCCTTGGCGCGGGGGAGTCCCCGCAGGGCCGCGCTTCCACGGGGCGGATGGAGTTCTCGCTGTGGAGTGCGCTGGTCGGCGCGTCGTTCGCCATGTGGGTGGTGGTGGCGGCGATCAGCGGACGGTTGCTGCGGGTGCGCTGGCGCAATGGGTCGGGACGGCCGACAAAGTCGGCACTTACGGGCATGGTCCTGGGGGCACTGGTCCTCCTCGTGGGTGTCTATTTCGCCCTGCTGGTCGTCCTCATGCGGCCCCCTCCAATCCACCCCCCCTGGACGGAAGGTGGGGGGTCCCGGTGCTCCCG
>NZ_BAAALF010000890.1:0-378 GCF_039528135.1 Kitasatospora nipponensis
GACAGTACGGCCAGGGTGCAGTGCGGGGCCAGGCCCTTCACCACATCGGCCATGCCGGGGATCAGTGGCGGCGAGTAGTCGGATTCGAGCGCCTGCTGGAACGCTCGTTCCACCTCATCCGCCGTGGCCCGGTCACGACAGAGCGCCCGCAGGCTTTCGAAGAAGTTGTTCTGGAACAGCTCGTAGAACTCCTCCGCGGTGTCCACACCGAGACCGAACCGCCTGCTGATCGGGCGGAATACCTCCCACGATGCCAGCCGGGTCTGCACCAGCGTGCCGTCCAGGTCGAAGATCACCGCGGTGCAACTCGGCGTACACATAGGATCAGAGTTCACTGTAGATCTTGGTCAAGGCCTGCGGACCGATAAAGTCCTGCAG
>NZ_BAAALF010000890.1:388-604 GCF_039528135.1 Kitasatospora nipponensis
CCGCCCTCCTCGCCGCACCGCCACCCGGCCAGCACGCTGAATCCCCCCGTGCCCGGTCCGGCCTGCCAGGGGAAGCTGGTGCGGCCGAAGCCCTGCAGCTGCCAGCTTCGGCCCAGGCTGTCGGTGAGGTCGAGCTCCACAGCCTTGGCGTAGTAGCCCTGGCGAATGGTACGTCCGGTACCCGCCGAGAGCCCGTACATGTTGCCGTGGTCGATG
>NZ_BAAALF010000891.1:0-603 GCF_039528135.1 Kitasatospora nipponensis
TTCGGCCCGGGTGCCCTTCTGGCGCCCGGGCCGAGCTGTTGTACGAGCCCTTGTTCGGGTCGCGTTCGGGATGCTGGTGGCATATGCCAAATGAATAGTGATCGTTTGTTCATTGTCCGTACGCGGCCGCTTGCGTTCCGCAATGATTGGCCCATGGCGGGATGGGGCGAGGCAGAGTGGGCATCACTTCCAGGGGCCGGTCCGGCCACTGACGACCCGTCGGAAGGTGGGGTGCTCGCCCTGGAGACTCTGGAACGACTCAGCCCGCAGGAGGTCGAGCGCGAGTGCTTCGGCCGGCTCTGTGAGCAGGTGGCGGCGGAGCAGGAGGTCTTCCTGCCGTCCCGGCCCGAACTCGTCGGCGTGGCCCGCCGGGTGGTGCTCTCGGTGCTCCAGGGCTGGCGGATGCACCAGTTACTCGAGGCGGGCGAACTCCTCACCGGCGAGCTGATGGCCAACGCCGTCCGGCACACCGGCGGCCGCACCGTCGGCCTCCGCCTCACCCGCCGCCCCGGCTGGCTCCGGGTCGAGGTCCGGGACTCCTCCCGGGCGCTGCCCTGTCTGATCGTGGCCGAGCCGGGCAACGAGACCGGGTACGGCATGCCG
>NZ_BAAALF010000892.1:0-603 GCF_039528135.1 Kitasatospora nipponensis
CGCCTTCCATGGATATCGAGAGTAGATGGTTCAGCCCTTGACGCCGCCCTGCATGATGCCGCCGACGATCTGACGGCCCAACAGGGCGAAGACCAGCAGCACGGGGAGGGTGCCGATCAGGGTGCCGGCCATGATGATCGACTGGTCCGGGACGTAGCCCTGGCCGAGCGACTTGAGCGCGACCTGCACGGTCGGATTCTGCGAACTCAGCGCCACGATGGGCCAGAAGAAGTCGTTCCAGGTGGCCATGAAGGTGAGCATGCCGAGCACCGCCATGCCGGGGCGGGCCACCGGCAGCACGATCGACCAGAAGATCCGCAGGCTCGAAGCGCCGTCCATCCGGGCCGCCTCGATCAGCGCGGCCGGCAGCGCCTGGACCAGGTACTGCCGCATGAAGAAGACCCCGAAGGCGGAGACCAGCGCGGGCAGGATCACCGAGGGCAGCTTGTTCTGCAGGTCCAGCTTCACGATCACCATGAAGAGCGGGATCACCCCGAGCTGCGGCGGGATCATCATCGTGCCGACCGTGATCGCCAGCAGCAACCCCCGCCCGCGGAACCGGAGTTTGGCGAAGGCGAAGCCGGCCAGCGTGGAGGAGAGCAC
>NZ_BAAALF010000893.1:0-601 GCF_039528135.1 Kitasatospora nipponensis
GCTGCTCCTCGTTCGCGGCTTCTTCGGGGGCTCGCGCCAAGGCAGTGGCGAGAGCCCACACCCGGACCCACTGCTCTCTTGGCCTTCTGGTCGAACCAGCGGGAGAAGTCGGCTGGGCGAGCAGGTCGGCCTCTAACAGGTTGGGTAGGAAGCCGTAATACGACGTCCCGGCTACGGCTCGCCGAGGCTGGGACGGAGCACCGTTCGAAGACGCCAGCGCCTGGTAGAGCTCATTCAGGCGTTCATGCAGCCCGTGATCCTGCGGATTGAGCGCTACGGAGACCCCAGCAAAGCCCAAGGCGCCGACGACGTCACCGCGGAACCGCCGGTCGAGGGCAAGCATCAGCCACGGCTCTGGGTCGTCGGGGTCCTGATGCGCAGCGACCGCGAAGACATCGGCCGTGAAGTCGAGGCTTCTGCCGTGCTGAGCGGTGATGCGTCCGGCCGCCTTCAGGGCCTCTTGGTGGCGTGGATCCCATTGCAGGGCGGTGAGGTAGTCGAGCAGTGCCTCCCCCGCCTCCTTCTCACTGTGCCTGCCGCACTCCTCGGTGATCTGCCCGTGCTTGGCATAGATGCTGCCGAGGCCAGGCTCCCAGTCGAG
>NZ_BAAALF010000894.1:0-600 GCF_039528135.1 Kitasatospora nipponensis
GTACCACCTCCAGCTCCTACGGTCAGCCCCCGATCGTCGACACCCGGCTCCCCTCCGGCTCCTCCAGCGTAGACCGTATTCGATAGCTTGTTCGACCATGAGTCAAGGCATTACCCCAGGTGGAGCAGCCATGACACACCGCGTCCGGGAGTGTTGGCGCCCCTCAAATCACCACCACAACAGGCTTCAGGGGCCAGGGCGGGACACCCGCCCGCTTGTACGACCCGCGCCCGCTGGTGAGACACCGTGCCGCTGTCAGTGCGTGTTCGCGGGCCGCGCCGCTGCCGCGGACACCCGGGAGGGACAGCATCAGCTCAACTCCCCATGGAATCAACAGGAGTGGCGGCCATGTCCCATCGTGCCGCTGGCCGAGGACAGCAAGTGTCCTGCTCGCGCTGCGGCGCCGCATGCCCGGAGTCTGGGCGCATTCGACCCAGGTGCCGCCGGCGGTCATCTCGGCGAGCTTCAAAGATGCGGCCCGTCGCAGGTGATGTGTGGTCCACACGGTGGTGGGCGGCAGGCGGGCAGTGAGGTTGGTGAAGTGGGTGTCGAACCAGGTCTGCGGCAGCAGCGGTGGTACCTCCTCGGTGCTGAAGCGGC
>NZ_BAAALF010000895.1:0-600 GCF_039528135.1 Kitasatospora nipponensis
CGCGTGTGTCATCGAGTCGAAAGGTGTGTCTCCGGGCTCTCCGCCCTTCCGCTGCCCCATCGCTCATCTCCCCCGTCACTAACCGTTTGTAGGACCGAATCCGGTGCTGTCGTCGTCCGCGGCCGACTGGTCCCCCGTTACCGCCGGGGAGTCGACCCTCAGCTGGGAGCCCGCGACCGACCACGGCGGCACCGTCAGCTACGTCCTGCACATGGCCGACAAGCCGGACGGGATCGAGATCGCGATGACCGCCGACACCCACCTGTTCACCCCGGCCGAGATGGAGCGGCTGCTGCGCGCCATCGAGGCGACCGTGCTCACCCAGGCGGGCTGACGCCCTTTACCGGGACGGGACACCCTTTCCGGTACGGTGCCGCGAGCGTGATCCGGATGATCAAGGGGGCGATCGTGTCACGGCGGCGTTGGGTACGAGGGCTGCTCGGGGTGGTGGCGGCGACGGTGACGGTCGAGCTGATCGGCTGGCTGAACCGGCAGGACGGCGGGTTCGTGCTGCTGCGCGGACTGCACCAGCCGGGGCTCGTGTTCCCGGTGGTCCTGCTGGCGCTGCTGTCAGCTGTGCTGCTCGGGTGCGAGGACACC
>NZ_BAAALF010000896.1:0-600 GCF_039528135.1 Kitasatospora nipponensis
CAGGATAAGGGTGCCCAGATACTCAGCCGGGTCTTCAAGCACCGTGCGTGGTGTGTCGGCACCGGTTGAGCGGTCCGATAATCGCAGGTGGCGGCCGGGCATGCAGCGCCCTGACCGCTTCTGACGCCGGACGTTGTGCAGTCGTTACGGGGCTGTCGCCCCACCTGTTATGGATTCGGTGCGGAGAATGGGCCGGCCGGAGGGCCGGGTGGGGGAAGGTTTTGGCTTCCTTCGGTCGGATGACGTGCGCGGATGCGCCCACCGGCCACCCCTTCGGGGAGCGGCGGCCCGCGGCGGGCCCGTCCGCCAGTTGTCATGGCCTCGATAAACTGACGTCGAGTCAGCCGGAAATCGGAGCCGATTCACTCCGGAGAGTGAGGCCGGTTATCCACATGTGCGAGTTTTCCCCAGGATTTCGAAACGACCAGGATCGTTTTTCCCGGACCGGCATCCTCTCCTCGGCGGGTGATTTCACCCGGTGATTCCCGATGGACGGAGAGTGTCCCGATGAACGAGACCATGGTGACCATGATCGGCAATGTCGCCACAGTGGTGAGCTACTCGCAAACGGCCGCCGGAGTCCCGGTGGCGAACTTCCGG
>NZ_BAAALF010000897.1:0-600 GCF_039528135.1 Kitasatospora nipponensis
CGTCGAGTCGGCGCTGCACCCGCGGCGAACCGCGGCGGGCGAGATTCAGCAGAACGAAGTCACCCAGGAAGGACGCCACCGCGACACCGGCCGCGAGCAGCAGCGGCGCACCGTCCACCTCGGTGGTGTTCAGGACGGCCAGGATCACCAGGGTGCCACTCGGCAGGAAAGGCAGGAAGGCGTCACCGAGTACGGCAAAGAGCGCCAGTACGCAGATCCATACCGGCCCTACCAGCGCTGCGGCGTCCAAGGCGATGCTCCCTCAACAAGTCTCCGAGAGGTGTCCCGGTGACTACGGGGGTAACGCTAGCGGGTAGACGTTTCATGCCATGAAGCACCCCCGTGTGTCGCGCATCACGATACGTCCCTGGCGAGCCGGTTGCCGGACGAAGAGGGTGCTGCGGATTGACGTGAGCCCCTGAGGCGGGGTGCCGCTCCAGGGGCTCACAGGGGTCCAGCGGAACTGGTCCAGCCCGCCGACCTTGCAGGTGGGAGTAGGGACGCCGGTGCATTGCCCTACCGATCGGAAAGCCTGCCCGAAGGGGTGTGGGCGGCGCGAGTCCTACGCCTGGCGACTTCTGGCGCTGGCGTCAATTCGCC
>NZ_BAAALF010000898.1:0-599 GCF_039528135.1 Kitasatospora nipponensis
CTCGGGTCTCGCGCAGACCCCCCCCGTCCCCGAGCGCCGCCACGATCTCCTGGGAGGTCGCCTGGCGCCCGTAGTAGCGGCTGGCGAGCTCGTCGATGTACTCGTACAGGACGGTGGCCGCCTCCGGGTGGTCCACGGCGGTCAGGGAGACGGTCCAGGTCAGGGGTGCTGTGCTCATGCCGCCATTCTCCCGGCGGCGGCAACGCATTTACCGGTGGCGCTGGTGACCGCCCGCCGATAGAACTACCAGGTGATCAACGACGCAGCCCTGCTCCGCAAACCCACCCTGACCGGCGCACACCTCCGCCTGGTCCCGCTCTCACCCCGCCACGCCGAGGACTCCTGGCGCGCCACCCAGGACCCCGAGGACCGCCGACTCACCGGCACCCGCCGGGAGTTCACCCTCGCCGACATCGAACACTGGTGCGCCACCCGCGCCGACCAGCCCGACCGCCTCGACCTCGCCATCGAGGACCTCGACGGCCACTACCTCGGCGAACTCGCCCTGACGGACCTGGACCGCGACAACCGGTCCGCCGCCTTCCGGATCGCGCTGGTCCCCACCGCCACCGGCCGGGGAATCGGCACCGAAGCCACCC
>NZ_BAAALF010000899.1:0-599 GCF_039528135.1 Kitasatospora nipponensis
CCTGTGAGTGGTGACGCCCACACGTCATGGTCAAAGGTCGGGGGCGTTGTCGTCCACCGGGCCTTGCCGAAGTCCACCTCGCCGCCCGAGAACTCCGCGCGGTGGAAGCTCACGGCGCCACTGCTGAACTCGGCACCGGTCAGGTCGAGGTGGCATCCGCTCCAGGTCGATGCGGGAACGGAGACTGGACCTTCATCGCACGGGCCCTCGGCGCGGCCACCGTCTACGAGTAGCAAGCAGGCGGTCACGCCTTGCCGGCTCCACGCTGATTGCGACAGACCCCCCATCCGTGCACACCGTCCTCTCACGTCCCTGGCAGCGTACGGTGTACGGGCTCTGACGGTCCGTCGGCTCCGCCGTGTCGGTTTGACGTTCTCGCCATCCCGGGGATACCTGTCCATGACAAACCCTTGCGAGGGTCCGACCAGTCCGTCCACCCCGCTGGACACCCCCTCCCCCGGTGTGGACATCCCCCACCGGAGGTCCCGTGTCCCTCGATCTGCCGCCGACCCTCTCGGCCCGCTCCGACTTCCGCGCCCGGTTACGCCACTGGCGCCTGCTCCGCGGGCTCAGTCGGGCCCGGGTGGGGCGCGGGCTCG
>NZ_BAAALF010000900.1:0-599 GCF_039528135.1 Kitasatospora nipponensis
CCTCCTTCTTGTGCTTGCCGTCCTTGTTGAGGGTCAGGTAGGACGCGGCGACCGCACCCTGGACCGGCTGCCCGGACTCGGACGGGAACGGCACGATGTCGTAGTTCGGCAGATCGCCGCCCTTCCGGATGGTCTCGAGGACCCAGCGGCCACCGGGGTAGAAGCCCGCCTTGTGCTTGGTGAACTGGGTGGACGCGCTGTTGCCCTCGGGCAGCAGGTCGGCGGAGGCGAAGGTCTTGTCCCGGTAGCCGTCGGCGAGCACCTTGAGCGCCTGACGGGACTTCGGGTCCGTGGTCGCGACGTACTTGCCGTTCTCCCAGACCTTGCCGCCGAAGCCGTTCACCAGGCTGTAGTTGGCGCCGTACCAGTTCCAGAAGATCGAGCCGTACTTGTCGGCGGCCTTCAGCTTGGCGTTCATCTCCAGGTAGGTGGCCATGGTCCAGCGACCGGCCTCGTTCAGCGCCGCCGGGTCCTCGGTGATCCCGGCCTCGGCCAGCGCCTTCTTGTCGAACCAGAGCACCTCCGGGTTGGTGTCGTTCGGGACGCCGTAGGTGACGCCGCTCTTCTTGGCGCCGCCGTAGATTCCCTCGAAGAAGGCC
>NZ_BAAALF010000901.1:0-598 GCF_039528135.1 Kitasatospora nipponensis
CCCACTACCGTCGAGCACATCCGGTTGTCGGCCCCTGCAACACCGGGCCGTCACCGCCCCGCCGACCAGCTCACTCGAGGAACACCATGACCACGGACACCCAACCGCACGGCCGCGTCCTCGCCGACGAGCACCTCGAACAGTCCGCCCGCCGCTCCCCGCCCGGCAGCCCCGGCCCGGCCGGAACGCACGACCTGCACCTGCTACCCGCCTACTACGCCCTCGTCGCCAGCGGATCCAAGACCGTCGAGGTGCGCACCGCCAGCCCGGCCAAGAACCTCATCCGCCCGGGCGACCGGATCGACTTCCGCACCGACCACCACCAGCCGGTCTCCTCCGAGGTGATCCGCCTCGCCCTCTACCCGGACTTCGCGGCCCTCGTCAACGCAGAGAACCCGGCCGCGATCAACCCGACCACCGACCGGCGCGGCATCCTCGCCGCTCTGCGCGGCATCTACCCGCCCACGAAGGAGAAGCTGGGCGCACTCGCCATCGAGATCGCCCTGTTGCCGGAGCGCCACTCCGACCGGTAGCCAGCTGGGCGGCGGCAGCACGGCCGGACGACCTGCCGAATGGAACGGACGCGCAGGGCACGCGC
>NZ_BAAALF010000902.1:0-597 GCF_039528135.1 Kitasatospora nipponensis
ACAGCGCGTACGTGACTTCGCTGTCGAGGACGCGGTGGAATCCCAGGCGTTCCAGCATCCAGTCAGCGCCGGCGAGTTGGCGGGGGTTGGCTGCGCAGATCCCGAGGTCGGGGTCGCGGCCGATCACGATGTCCGGTCGGGCATGGTCGAACGTGGGGTTGTCGGGCATGGGAGGTCCATCCGAGGGGCGGGGGATTGGGGAAGTGCGCGGGATGGGACCGGGATCTGCTGGTGCGGTTCAACATGAGGCCTCCAGTTCGTGATTTGTGAACTTTCTTGATTTCTCAGGTCATTCGGGCGTCGGTGTCGAAGAGCGCCTTCTCTGCAGGGTGCAGGATGTGCTGCACGATGAAGCTTCGCCCGGCGACCTTCCACAGCCCGCGCCCTCGGGTGAGTGCGGACACGGCCTGCGTCTCGACGCCGGTCAGACCGAGCAGGGCGGCGGCGGTGGCGAGTTGGTCGCTTTCCTGGCGGTAGATGATGCGCGTGCTGCAGTCGGCGAGCAGGCCCTCGGCCAGGACCCGGCCGCGGGAGCCGACATTGCCGGCGGACAGCAGGTCGGACAGGCGGTGGATCACCATCAGGTTGGCGATGCCC
>NZ_BAAALF010000903.1:0-597 GCF_039528135.1 Kitasatospora nipponensis
GGCTATGCGCTGTATCACTGCGCCCACCACCCACGACTGCCCTTCGTGATCCGGTCACAGAATGCGACAACAGTCCCAGATGGCGCGATCGCAACGGCTCAGCCGTGCAGGCCCCACTTGTCGAGGCTGGAGTAGATGACAGCAGTCCGGTATCCAGGCATGGCGAAGCACTCGGCCTCGCCCTGTGTTGCCGGCCTGACTGATCGGCCGGTGGACGGGCGCCCGATGGCGTGGCGGACCTGCCGTTCCTGGACACCCGCACCGTCGAACGGCTGCTGGACGCTCTCGCGGAGCACGACGGGGCCCTGCTGGTCGACGCCGGCGGCCGGGACCAGCCGCTGGCCGGTGCCTACCGCACCACCGCCCTCCGGTCGGCTCTGGCGGGGCTCGGCGATCCGGTGGGGCTGCCGCTCCGGCGACTGCTCGCTCCGCTCCGGCTGGCGCGACTGGCGGACCCGGACGGGGTCTCGTACGACTGCGACACCTGGGAAGACCTCGAACTCGCGCGGCTCCGGGATACCTAGGCTTTTCGGCAGGGGCTCAGTTGCACTGTCCAGGGGCTCGGGGAACTGCGAGGAGATCTGGCGTTCGGGTCAC
>NZ_BAAALF010000904.1:0-597 GCF_039528135.1 Kitasatospora nipponensis
CCATCTACCTGAACACCTCGGCCGCCACCCCGAACGACGCCTTCTTCCACGCCACCCTCGCCTGCCTGGCCGTGGTGACGCTCTCCCTGGTCCTGGCCCTGCTGGCCAACCGGAGCACCCCGCGCTCGGAGGACGACCCCTCGGGCGTGACCGGCCCGCAGGCCAGTGGGTCTCACAGAGGCTCTTGAGCGTCTCGACGTCCTCCCCCACCGAGGTGGCCACCGCGTTGTAGTCGCCGCCGACCATGCCGGTCAGGATGAAGCCCATCTCCTGGAACCCCTGGGCCAGCCGCGTGATGATCGAATAGACCCCGCCCGAGGCGCTCAGGCTCGCACTCATCATGCCGTCCCGCGCCTCCTGCGCAGCGGCGATCCGGCTGCCCTTCGTCGTCCCGACGACCTGGTTGTACCGGTTCACGGTGGCGTACGCCGGGTCGCAGCCACCCGGCCGGATCTTCGGCAGCGACGCGGTGGGCAGCGGCACCGCCACCGATCGGGTCGGCTTCGGCGACGGCGACGGCGACGGCGACGGCGTAGGGCTGGGTTCCGGCTCAGGGCTCGGCGAAGGCGAAGGTGAAGGCGTCGGCGAGGGCGAAGG
>NZ_BAAALF010000905.1:0-596 GCF_039528135.1 Kitasatospora nipponensis
TCCCTCGCCTCGCACGACATCCACGACGAGCCCGTGACCTGGCAGCCTCCCACCGCCTTGCTGGCCGGTCTCTCCCTTCCCGGACCCGACCCGGCGCACATCGACTTGCCTCGCCTGCACCAGCTCGTCCGAGAACGTCAGCACCCCGTTCAGCACGCCGCCCAAGTCCTGGGCACGACTGTCGAGGCCATCCGGCAGCTCCTCGACGAACATCCAGCACCCCCACCCCCTATGACGAAGAACACCGCCAGAGCCACCGGCCACATCCGGCTCCAAGCCCGTCGGGAACTGCCGAAGGAGACCTTCACCCGCCTCTACCTCAGCGAACACCGCTCGTTGAAGCAGATCGCCACCCTCACCGGCTTCTCCCGCAGCGTCCTGACCGGCCTCGCCCGCGAATACGGCATCCCCCTCCGCAACGGCCCACAGGACTACAAGCGATGCGGTGACGTCGAACGCGACTGGCTCTTCGAGCAGTACGTCCACCACCGGCGGACCTTGCCCGACCTCGCCCGCGAGAAAGGCATGAGCACCGCGAACATGGCCAGGTGGGCCCGCAGCCACGAGATCCCGCTTCGGCCGCGCGGCGGGGGAAG
>NZ_BAAALF010000906.1:0-596 GCF_039528135.1 Kitasatospora nipponensis
CACGTTGCCGTGGAACCGGCCCTCGGGTCCGGTGGCGTCCCGGAGGATGTACTCCAGCGGGTACGGCGGCGGGCCCATGTTGAAGTCGACGCCGAGGAAGCCGGTGCCGTCCTTGTAGTCGTACTCCTTCGGGTGCCCGGTGTCGTGCTTGCCCCAGAGCAGGCTCTGCCGGCTCTCCAGGTCACGGGCGAAGGCCAGCACGGCCACCCCGTAGCACTCGGCCAGGATCGGCTTGTCGGCCGCCACGAAGGCCAGCACCAGCTCGTGCAGGCGCTCGTTGTTGGCCAGGTCGACGATCGGACCCGAGCCGCCCACGATCACCAACGCATCGAAGTCCGACAGGAGTTCACTCGTCGCGGAGTTGATCCTGCGGTTGTACTCCTCCAGGTCGCGGAGGTGGTTGAGCGCGCTGTAGTACGGGCGCTCCGGGATCAGCTCGGCCAGGCTGAGCGGGTTGTCCAGGCGGCTGGAGTCGTCCAGCGCCCGGGCCCGGCGGGCCATGTCCCGGCTGGTGACCGAGCGGCCGAGCGGGGGGTCGATGTACTCGGAGTCCAGGCTCGGCGGCAGGGCGTGCGCCCGCTTGCCGTTCGGGGTGA
>NZ_BAAALF010000907.1:0-596 GCF_039528135.1 Kitasatospora nipponensis
GCGTGCTCTTGGAGATACCGGTGCTCTCGCAGACCGCGCCGAGGGTGAGGCCCCGGTCTGTCCGCAGCCGGCGGAGCCGGGGGCCGACCTCGTCGAGGACGGCTTGGTACGGCGCTGGGGTGTCCATCCGGGCATTCCACCCCCTCGTCCCGGAGACGGCAACAGATGTTGTCAGCGGTTCCGCAGGGCGTCCTGGCTGGCGACGTACTTCAGCATCAGCCGGGCGAACTCCAGGCGCTCGTCCTCGGGCCAGTCCGCGGTGATCGCCTCGAAGGCGGCGCGCTGGTGGCGGCGGAAACGGGCCATCAGTTCCCGGCCCTCGGGGCTGAGGTGAAGGACCGTCCGGCGGCCGTCCTGCTGGGAGGCGGCGCGGATCAGGTAGCCGGCCGAGATGCCGTCGGAGACCATCCGGCTGGCCACCGAAGGATCCACCCCCAGATGAGTGGAGACCGCGCCGACGGTGACCTCCCGGGGTTCGGGGTCCTGTTCGGCCTCCAGCACGATGTTGAGGACCAGGGTCCGGCTCAGGTCCTTCGGGGAAATCGGGTTCTCGACCTCCAGCAGCGAGGACCGCCGGAGCTTCCCGAAGGCCGGGC
>NZ_BAAALF010000908.1:0-596 GCF_039528135.1 Kitasatospora nipponensis
GCTGTAGTCACAGGAGCGAATCAGGGCCTGGGCCTCGCGCTGGTGCGCGGCCTGGGCCACCGACTGGGCGAGGGCGGCGTGGTCTACCTGTCCGCCCGTGACCGGACCCGCGGCGAGGAAGCCGTCCGGCTGCTGGAGTCCGAAGGGCTGCGGCCCCGGCTGGCCCTGCTGGACGTCCGGGACGACGCGAGCGTGCGGGCGCTGGCCGACCGGCTCGGGGCCGAGCACGGCGGGGTGGACGTGGTGATCTCCAATGCCGCCGCCCGGATCACCCCGGACCGCCCGCAGGCCGAGCAGGTGGGCGAGTTCGTCGACACCAACAACCACGGCACCTACCGCATGATCAAGGCCTTCGTGCCGCTGCTGAACGACGGCGCCCGGTTCGTCGTGGTGGCGAGCTCCTTCGGATCGGTCCGCAATCTGCCCTCCAAGCTGCACGACCGCTTCGACGAGCGGAAGGTGACGCTGGAGGAGATCGAGCAGAGCATGGACGAGTAGGCCGGGCTGGTGCAGGACGGCCAGGCGAAGATCAAGGGCTGGCCGGACTGGAGCAACGTGCCGTCCAAGGTCGGCCAGGTGGCCTCGGTCCGGGTGCT
>NZ_BAAALF010000909.1:0-595 GCF_039528135.1 Kitasatospora nipponensis
GCACCAACTCGGTCTTCCCCATGCCGGCGAGCCCGGTCACCACCACGGTGGCGGCTGTTTCCTCCGGCCTCAACACAGCCAGGATTTGGTCGAGTTGGGTCTCGCGGCCGGTGAAGGTGGGCGAATGCCTGGGCATTCCGGAGAGCGCAGGGTGAGGGCGGCCCGGAAGGATCTGTGTGATGTGCTCTGCCATGAACACATCGCCGTTGAAGTGTCCTCCGTCGATCCGGTTCTCGGTGCTCACTGCTCATCCTGCTGATAACGGGCGACGGCCCTGTTGAAGGCGAGTACCTCCGCCGTGGTGAACATGCCTCTGGTCTCCGCGGTGACCACGTAGCCGACCTCGCGCCAGGCGTGGAGGGGGGCCGGGTCCAGGCCCTTCTCCGCTGCGTGGTCGGCCATCTCCAGCAACACGTTGTCGAAGTACTCCCGTGTGATGGGAGTGGGCTCGTCCGCATCGGGATCGAAGAACAGTGGGTCGTCCGGGCCCGGCTCACGGCCGAACTTCTCCTGGAACGCCTTCCGCTGGCCCTCCACGGCCTTCCGCATCTCCTGCCCCTGCGCGGTGTCCGTCGGGATCCGCACCAAGGAGCTG
>NZ_BAAALF010000910.1:0-595 GCF_039528135.1 Kitasatospora nipponensis
CCTGGTATCCAGGACGGAAGCCGAACCAGCGTCCCATCTGCATCAGCGTGTCAGCCTGCCGCGTGGTCCGCCGATAGTAGGTGACCGTGAGGCCCTCGACCGTGAACCCCCGGGACAGCTTGGTCCCCCCGATCAGGATCTTCCAGACGTTCGGAGTCCGGTCGAAGTCCAGGTCCAGCTGGTCGAAGTACCGGTCGCCGTTCCCGTTCACGACCACGACCGGGTTGCCGCCCTTGGTGATCAGCTGACGCGCCCGGCTGACGTACGGCTGGAGCTCGCGGTAGGCGGCGGGATTCGGCAGGTCCAGTGCGCGGGCTGCGGGCACCGCGGCGAAATCGCCTTCCCAGAGGGCGGCCAGCCGGGTATGACCCTCGGTTGAGGCGTAGCCGGCCTGGTGCCACATGCTCTTGACCAGGTCTGCGAGTTCGGCATGGTCATCGGTCCGCACAGACTCGTGGATCAGCATGGTGTGGTGTCTGAACGCCTGTTCCGGCACACCGTGATCGGCGCGGAAGAGCTTCAGGGCTCCGGTGAGCAGGAAGGCGTCCATCGCCTCCTGGAGGCGGTCACCCTGTTCCTCCCCGATCCCCCCGAC
>NZ_BAAALF010000911.1:0-594 GCF_039528135.1 Kitasatospora nipponensis
CGAGGCTGGACCACGCGCACAAGACGGGGACGTTTCCCGCGCCGGACTGGAAGCTGTCCGGCTCCCCGCTGTGGCTGCTGGACACTGCCCTTGAGGGGGCCGCTCGGATGAACGCGGCGCCGAAGGCCAAGCCGCTGGTCATCGACGCAGAGGTGGAGAAGAGCCTGCGTGAGGGCACTTACGCCGGGCCCGGTTCGGTGATCTTGACCAGGGGTGTCGCGAAGAAGAGTTGACCATCCCATGGAGAGAGTATAGAATCTAGGCATGAGGTGAGCGACGGGCTCGCCGATCGAGACTGGGAGGTTTCCATGACAGTGCGACCTTCGCCTCGCTGAGACATCGAGGGCGGCGCCCGCCGGCTCCCCGCGAGGGGGTGTCGGCAAGGGATTCGACTTGTATGGGGAATCTTCGTAGTATCCCCATCACGTCGAGGGGAGAGAGCACGTGCTTGCCGTCACGCAGGACCACCTGCCCGGCCTGGAGGCCGTCCGCCAAGTCGTCCTGCCCGGCCCGCAAGAGCCTCGGCACGGCACGATCCAGGAGCGGTTCGAGCAGTTCCACGACCTCAACCCGTGGGTGCTCACCGAACTGGAG
>NZ_BAAALF010000912.1:0-594 GCF_039528135.1 Kitasatospora nipponensis
GGCAGCCCACCTCGGCAAGGGCTCCGTCGTCCTCGGTGCGGCCGGCACGAGGTCGTCAGTTCACCAGCTCGGGTGCGAAGTAGTCGCGCAGCCGGGCGATCTTGCCGTTATGGATGCGGAAGATCTGTACGAGTGAGACGGTCACGTCCGCCCCGCCATCGTCTCCGTCGAAGACCGTGTCGATCTCGGCGATGAACACGTCCGGGTCGGCGGTGGTGTGCAGCACGAATCCGGTCTTCTCGAGGTTCGGTGCGGGGCCGTCCTTCGGCAGCCGCTCGTAGTACGCGGCCATCGCGCTGCGGATCTCCTCGCGGCCCACCAGTCGCCGGGAGAAGGCGGCGCCGGCCGGTACGAGCGGTGCCTCCAGGACGCCGTCCACGGTGAAGTTCTCGGCCAGGGCATCGGCATTCCGGGTGAGGGAACCGGCGTAGACGTACCTCTGGAAGATCTCCTGCGGCGTTCCGGACATGGTGGCCTCCTGGATGCGGACAACAGGAGGCCAGACAATCACAACGACCCTTCCGGGAAGGCGATTTTCCGCGCTCAACTCTTGACGGCCTCGGCGATCCGCAAGGCGGCCTGGGCGGGTGTGAG
>NZ_BAAALF010000913.1:0-594 GCF_039528135.1 Kitasatospora nipponensis
GCGCCCGGCAGTGTGGGGGTCAGCTACCGCTTGGTGGACGACCTGCGCAGTGCCGACATCGCCGCGCTCCGGGTCCGGCCGGACGGCTTCCATCACTTGCCCTCCTCGCCCACCTCCGGCGCGCTCGACTACGTCCGGAGCCCGCTGCTGCGCAACCGTCTCTGGTTCGAGTGGCTGGCCGCCGTGACCGACCGGGCCCACCAGGTGATCGCCCCGCATCCGCCGGGCAGCCCGATGTTCGGCCCCGATCTGGCCGACCGCCTGGCCACGTCGGTGCAGGGGCTGCGCCGCCGGATCACCGGGCTCGGGGGGCTCGACTGGGCCCGCCCGCACCTGCGGTTCTTCCCGTGGATCGCCAGTGACGGCGACAACGCCCTGGACGTGCTGGTCCCGCACCTCGAGGCCGCCTCCCGGATCTACGTGTTCGGGCAGAGCTTCACCACCGGACTCGGCGTACACGACGTCCACCTCAACCAGGGTGACCCGGTGGGCAGTCAGTGGTACGTCACCAACGGCATCTGGCAGGACGGCGCGGTGATGTGCGAGCGCCCCGACGGCCAAGTGGTGGTCTGGCAGATCAAGTTCAACACCCAG
>NZ_BAAALF010000914.1:0-594 GCF_039528135.1 Kitasatospora nipponensis
GCCGGGCAGGTGCTGGACGATGCTGAAGAGCAGGACCAGCAAGGTGGCGGTGGTGGCCAGTGGGACGGCGGCGAACCGCTTGCGCGCGATCTCCGACCTGAGGGTCGAGAACAGCACACCCCACTCGGCCGCTGCGGCCCGCCTGAGCACTCCGTGCTGCTGGTTCACTGCTGTCCCCGTTCTCACTCCTACATTTCCCGCACACCCATTAATGCGTGGTGTCCTACATCAACAGTAGGTATCCGATAAACGGGCCGCATCAGCTCCTGAGTGGAAGTCAGGTCATCCTCCAGGGGGACAAAACCGGGATTGCCTCCCCCGGTCGGCTGGTAGCGGCCGGAAGTCCTCCGCCCCCCGGCGGAGGACTATCCCTCCCCGCCGCGTTCCGGGACCGGCAAGCTGGCCGCAGCCGCCGAATCGGCGGTGGGCCGGGCGTGCCGACGGCGGAACAGGGCGGGAAGACTGGGGGCGGTGATGAAACCCTCGGCGCGGGCGCTGGCGATGCCGATCCGGGGAATCTCGCTGCTCTTCTCGAACAGCAGATAACGCGGCTCCCAGATGGGCCGGTACTTGGCGTTCGCCCGATAGAGGGAC
>NZ_BAAALF010000915.1:0-594 GCF_039528135.1 Kitasatospora nipponensis
GCTCCAGGTGGCCGAAGGGCTCCGCCGGACCAAGCCCCGCACCCCCGACGGCCTCGCCCCGGGCGCCCTCCGCATGCTGACCGAGTACAACGCCACCAGCGGCGCGCTGTCCCCCGCCGAAACCGCGGACCGGATCGAGCAGTTGACCACCCGGACGCCGGACACCTTCTCCCGCAGCTACGTCAACGCCACCGCCGCCACCCTCGCCCAGTGGGCCGACCTGCTCCCGCTCGCCGACGGGCTGGTCGCCGACGGACTGGCCGCGCACCGCGGCACCCCCCTGCACCCCGCCTACCAGTGCCTGCTCAGCGTCCGCGCCGAGAGCCGGATGATGCGCGGTCAGTACGCCCTGCTGCTGGCCGAGTTGAACAGCGCCGAGAACCACCTGGGCGTACTCGCCCTGAACAACTCCCACCTCACCTCCCAGGCAGTCCTCGCCCTGCTGGAGACAGGCCGCTTCGCCGAGGCCCGCCAACTCGCCACCGCCGCCGTGGCCGAGACCCCCGGAGTCAGCGAGGGCTCCTGGGAGTGGAACGAACTGCTCTACGCCCGCGGCCTGCTGGAACTCGCCACCGGCCGCCCCGCCGAAGCCCT
>NZ_BAAALF010000916.1:0-593 GCF_039528135.1 Kitasatospora nipponensis
GGGTTGGGCCCGAGGTGGGCGTCGATCCGGCCCGAGCCGTGCGCCAGGTAGTAGTCCGAGGAGTTCTGGAAGTACTTGATGTCGACCGGCTTCAGACCGTTCTTCAGGTTCTCCTCGTTCCAGGCGATCAGCAGCTTCTCCTGGTTGGTGCCGGAGGCGACCGAGATGGTGTGCCCGGCCACGTCCTTGGGTCCGGCGACCTTCCAGCTGCCGCCCTTCTTCGCCTCGAAGCCGAGGATGTCCAGCCGGTAGGTGGCGAAGTCGTACTTCTCCTTGCGGGCCTCGGTCACGGTGATGTTGGAGAACCCCACGTCGTACTTGCCGGCGTCGAGACCGACGAAGATGTTCTCCCAGGAGACCGGGTTGAGCTCGACCTTGAGGCCGAGCACGTCGCCGACCAGGTAGGCGATGTCCGGCTCGGCGCCGATGATCGTCCTGTTGTCGTCGGCGTAGAAGTCCAGCGGGGGGACGGTGCCGAGCGAGTCGACACCCGCAGCGTGCCGCGCTTGCGGACCTCCTCCGGGACCAGGGCGGCGAGCGCGTCCACCTTGGCGGTGGTCACCCGCTTCTGATCGGGCGTCAGGTTCACCTTG
>NZ_BAAALF010000917.1:0-592 GCF_039528135.1 Kitasatospora nipponensis
ACCGTCACCACGGCGGTCAAGGTCGGCGCGGGTGATCTGCGAGTGACCGTCCCCAACAACGTGGAAGTCCGACTGACCCTGCACAGCGCCCTGGGCGACATCCGGGTCGCCGACCGCAACCTGTCCTCGGGGGCGGGCAACAACGTGGAGTACCAGTTGCATCCGACCAACGGTCAGCCGTCCAAGGGGACGCTCGACCTCACCCTCACGCTCGGCCTCGGCGACCTGATGGTGGTGCAGTCATGAGGAAGCACCGGCTGGACGTCTTCTCCCTGATCGCGGGCACCCTGTTCACCGTGGTCGCGGTGCTCTACCTGGTCGCCTCACTGAACGACCGCGCGGTGAACGGCCGGATCGTGCTCCCGGTCACCTTCATCGTGCTCGGCACGGCCGGGCTGGCCGGCGCGGTGGCCGCGATGACCCGGCGCGGCCGGCCGGCGGAGCTGCCGACCGACCCGAAAGACACGCCCTAGGACTGCACCGCGCCCAGGTCCAGCTGGTCGCCGTTCTTGGTGACGGTGTACTTGGGCAGCGGCTTGGTGGCCGGTCCGTTGATCACCGCGCCGGTGGTGGCGTCGAACTTCGAGCCGTG
>NZ_BAAALF010000918.1:0-592 GCF_039528135.1 Kitasatospora nipponensis
CGCCCGTCTGCTCGCCGAGCACCGGCTCGCGCGCCAGTCCGGCTCCGGCAGCGGTGTCCGGGTGGTCGCCGGCGACGAGGTGTCCTCGCACGCACTGCTGCTCGCAGCGCTGCCCGACGAGTTGAGCAGCTCCTTCCACGAGCGGCTGCTGCGGGACCTACGTGCCTACGATGCGCGGCACCAGTCGGACCTCGTGCATACCCTGTGGCTGTTCCTGGAGGCCTCGGGTTCCTGGGCGAAAGCGGCTGCCGAACTGCACGTCCACGTCAACACGCTGCGGTATCGCATTCGCCGGATCGAGGAGATCACCGGTAAGGACCTGGCGCGCTTCGCGGACCGCGTCGACCTGTACCTCGCCCTCCAACTCGGGTAGGGCGCCTCCCGGTCATGCGGTGGCAAGTCCGCCTGCGCCCGTGACGGCAGCGGCGACGACACGAGGCCGGAGAGACCCCGGCCCCGGCGCGCGGACCAGGGGCCGTGCGGCGTTCGCCGACGAGCGCATTCGTCAGGCACACTGCCGAACATGCCCAGGGTCGCCACGGGGGAATCCGTCCTCACCCGCGTGGTGCGGATCATCGAAGTCTTCACCGCG
>NZ_BAAALF010000919.1:0-590 GCF_039528135.1 Kitasatospora nipponensis
TGCCCGAGTGGGCTCCGCTGCCGGTGCAGTACGCGGACTACGCGTTGTGGCAGCGCGAGCTGCTCGGTGACGAGCAGGACCCGGAAAGCCTGATAGCTCATCAGATCGATTACTGGCGAGCGCAGTTGGCTGGATCGCCGGAGGAGTTGGCGCTTCCGTTCGACCGGTCGCGTCCGGCGGTGGCGAGCCACCGCGGCCACACCGCTCACTACGCCCTCCCTGCCGAGCTGCATGCGCGGTTGCTGGAGGTGGCGCAGGCCGAGGGTGTGACGCTGTTCATGGTGTTGCACGTGGCGGTGGCGACGCTGCTGTCGCGGTTGGGTGCTGGTGCGGACATCCCGATCGGGTCGGCGATCGCGGGTCGTACGGACGAGGCGCTGGACGATCTGGTCGGGTGCTTCGTCAACACGCTGGTGATGCGCACGGATCTGTCGGGTGATCCGACGTTCCGTCAGCTGCTTGGTCGGGTACGGGAAACCGCGCTCGCCGGGCTGGCGAACCAGGATGTGCCGTTCGAGAAGCTGGTGGAGGAGCTGGCGCCGAGCCGGTCGCTGGCGCGCCACCCGCTGTTCCAGATCGTCCTCACCAAG
>NZ_BAAALF010000920.1:0-590 GCF_039528135.1 Kitasatospora nipponensis
GCGCCGTACGCTGCCCGCCGCGCTGCTGCGCCGGGTGGTGGCGGGGGCCGGGCTGACCGCGCCGGTGCTGCTCTCGCTGGTCATCCCGGCCACCGCGCAGGCCGCCGTCGGGGGTGGCCAGGGGCCGGTGCTCAGCAGCGCCAGGGCGTCGGCTCCCGCCGCGGCCGCCAGCGGGGCGACCCATCCGCTGCTGCGGCCGATACCCCAGTCGGCCGGTACCGCAGGGGAGGTGTCCGACGGCCCTTCGAGCACGACGCCGCAGCCGCAGGACGACGTGGCGGGTCCGGGTCCGGGTCCGGGATCGGCCCCGGGACCGATCCGCTCCGCCGACCCCGGTCCCGCCCCCGGCGCGACCGCGCCCGCCACGCTCTCCGCCACCCCGCCCGGCGCGGACCCAACCGCCGGGGGCCCGGCGGACCCGGCGCCCTCCGCCGCCGGCACGCCCACGCGTCCCCCGAGCGGGACGCCCGCCCCGTCCTCCCCGGTCCCGCCCGCCGCGAGCCCGACGGCCGGCGCGCGCCCGGGGCCCGGCCGGCCGTCCGGTAGCCCGTCCTCGGGGCCGACCGCCACCGGCGCGGGCACCGGCCGCC
>NZ_BAAALF010000921.1:0-590 GCF_039528135.1 Kitasatospora nipponensis
GACAGGTACCCGTCCGCGCAGCCCTGCAGGACCACCGAGACGACGATGAGCAGGATCGGCACGGCCGTCACCCTTCCGTCGGCTGGTCGGCCAGCCGGTAGAACCCGCCGGCGTCCTCCAGCGGGTGCAGCTCCGCCAGCGACTTCTGCAGCACTGTTCCGTCCTCGTGCACCAGGAAGGCGATGCCCGTCGCACCGGTGGTGAGGTGGCGGTCGCGGATGGGTTCGCCGATCGCGGGCAGCCGCTCCACGCTGTGGAAGCCGGGCAGCCGGCGCAGCGTCCGCAGCCCGTCGATCGACTGCACAGTACCTTCGCGGTGCGGGCGCAGGAAGACCTTGGCCACGGTCTGCGGCGGGGCGTACGGCCGGTCCAGCCGGGCGGCGAACTCGGCGGGGCGCAGGTAGCGCTCGACCACCAGGTGCTGCTGGCTGTAGCCGAAGGCGGCGTGGTACGGGTCGGGGGTCAGCGAGGGGCCCATCACCCGGGAGTTGACCTCGACCAGGCGCGGGCCGCGCGGGGTGAGCATCACCTCGGTGTGGGCGGCGCCGTTGCCGATGCCGAGCGCGTCCAGCCAGGCCAGCACCGACTCG
>NZ_BAAALF010000922.1:0-590 GCF_039528135.1 Kitasatospora nipponensis
TGGCGGTGCGCTCGGTGGCGCCCTTGTCCCACTTCTTGGGGTCAGAGGTGTTGACGGAGGCCTGGTCTGACTCATCGTCAATGATCAGGGCTGGCAGCTCACCGAGGATGCCCTTGATCTGCCTGAGGTCCTTGACCAGCTTCGTCAGCACGCTCTTGTTCTTCTTCACCACCATCACGCGGGCGGCCGCACGGTGCAGGTTGGCCCGGTCGTACAACGGGAGCCCCTGCTCCCGCTTCTCGAACTCCAAGGCGCGGATGCCCTGGGCAAGACTCTGGTAGTCGTTCTCCCGCGTAGTGAGCCGTTCGATGTCGAATGCACGCAGCACCGACGGGCGTCCGCCGTGCTGAACGAAAGCGGGCCAGTCAGCGTCGTCGCCGATGTAGTCGGTGCCGACCAAGCTGTCGACGTCGTCGGGATCGCCACCACGCAGGATGTTCTCCTGGCCGATCAGCTCCATGTCCAGGCGCCGCTGGGTCTGCGCTCGGAGCAGGTTGAGGGTGCCGCCGAGGATGATGACCAGACGGTAGCCCGCGTCGAAGGGCTTCGCCGTCACACCGCTGAAGTTGGCGGGCTTGCCTGACTGGACG
>NZ_BAAALF010000923.1:0-589 GCF_039528135.1 Kitasatospora nipponensis
CGAGGCCGCCGAGCACGGTCTCGGAGTACATACAGTGAAAGCGGAACAACACATCCGCCATGAACCGAGTGTCGCCAGTCGCGTCGGCCAAGGCTATTGCAGCCGAGCGCCCCAGGCCGACGTTGAGAATGGTATCCATCATCCCTGGCATGGAGATCGGCGCGCCGGATCGTACCGACAGCAACAGCGGCTCGGGGCCGGTGCCGAAGGTCTTGCCGGTCCGCCGCTCCAGCTGCGCAAGCCGTTCGAGTACCTCCTCGGCAAGACTCGCGGGAAGGCCGCCCTCATTCAGATAATGGCGGCAGGCGTGAGTGGACACCACGCACCCCGGCGGCACACGCAGTCCGTTGCGGGTCATCTCGACCAGACCGAAACCCTTGCCACCCAGCATGTCGCGGTCGTACTCGCCCGGGTCGTCGAATGCGATCGTGTAAGTACCGTCCTGCTGCACTCGCCTCACTCCTTACGTGCGCGGCCGAGTGTGCGCAACAGATCTTCGTGGAACTCGAACCAGATGTTGTGCAACGAGTCCAACGTCGGAGACGACACATAGTCGATCTCGCCGCCCTCGACGAGGCACATGGCTCGG
>NZ_BAAALF010000924.1:0-589 GCF_039528135.1 Kitasatospora nipponensis
CGCGCTCACCAGCCGAATCGTCCTGGAACAGGTCAAGGGCATCCTCGCGGAACGCTGGCAGACCTCCGTCGACGACGCGTTCACCGCCTTCCGCGCCTACGCCCGCACCCACCACCGCCAACTCGCCCAGCTGGCTCGCGAGATCGCCGACGGCGCCTTCGACACCGACCTGATCCCCCACCCCACCCACACCACGTCCCAGCCCTGACCACCGAACGTGAGCGAGCCTCGGGCTCCGAGGCAGCTGTCAGGGGGCCGACGGTGCGGCGATCTCCAGCCAGACGGACTTGCCGGCCAGATCCTCCCGTACGGTGACGCCCCAGCGCGTCGACAGCCGCGCGACGATGTGCAGGCCGTGCCCGCCGGGGCGCCCGGGCTGGTGAGGGAGGCGTGGCCGAGGACGGTCGGGGCCGGCGTCGGCCACCTCGACGCGCAGGGCACTCTCGGTGCAGTGCAGGAGGAGCCGTTCAGGACCGGCTGTGTGGAGGCAGGCGTTCGTCACCAGTTCGCAGACCAGCAGCAGTACGTCGTCGGCGACAGCCTGTCCTTCTTCATCAGCGGCGGGGAGCCAGCCCCAGTCCAGCAGGGC
>NZ_BAAALF010000925.1:0-589 GCF_039528135.1 Kitasatospora nipponensis
GATCGCCATCCTGGGCGGGCAGAAGCTGCTGCAGTACGTGCCGATGAAGGTGATCGTGCGGGTGGCGGCGAGCATCATGCTGCTGATGGCGGGCTTCAGCCTGTTCAAGGCGGCCACCGGCTGAGCTCAGTCGAGTGGGTAAGGGGTGGACTTGTCGGTCCGCAGGCGGTCGAGGAAGCCCCGCATCCGGACGGCGGTCCCGGCGTGCCGGTCCAGCAGGGGGGCCAGCTCCGGCGCGGTGCCGGCCGGGCGCCGCCCGTCGGCCCAATCGGCTGCCAGGCCCGCCGGGAGGTACTGGCTGAGCAGGTGGGCCACCGTGTACGCCGCGTCGTAGCCCCGGTGGCGGTCGAGGAACTCCCGCTCGGTGCGGGTGAGTTCGAAGCTCTCACCGAGGGCGAGACCGAAGTCGGTGAAGTACAGGCGGTGACCGTCCGTCAGCACGTTGCGGAAGTGCGCGTCGAAGTGGACCAGGCCCCGGTCCCGCAGGAAGGCCGTGGTGTCGGCCAGTTGACCGGCCACCCACGGGACGGCACCGGTGTCCTGCTCGGCCAGCCAGCTGCCCAGGGTGTGCGGGACGTACTCCAGGAAG
>NZ_BAAALF010000926.1:0-588 GCF_039528135.1 Kitasatospora nipponensis
GACGACCCGCTACCGCGACATCGCCACCAACGCCTGGACGATCTGCACCACCGCGCACACCTACGCCATCGGCGGCAACAGCCAGGCGGAGCACTTCCGGGCCTCGAACGCGATCGCCGGTTACCTCGTCAACGACACCTGCGAGCTCTGCAACTCCTACAACATGCTCAAGCTGACCCGGGAGCTGTGGCAGCTGGACCCGGACCGGGCGGCGTACTTCGACTTCTACGAGAAGTCGCTGATCAACCATGTGATCGGCGCGCAGAACCCGGCCGACCCGCACGGGCACATCACCTACTTCACCCCCCTCAACCCGGGCGGTCGCCCCGGTGGTGGCCCGGCCTGGGGCGGTGGCACCTGGAGCACCGACTACGGCACGTTCTGGTGCTGCCAGGGGACGGGCGTGGAGTCCAACACCAAGCTGATGGACTCCATCTACTTCCGCGACGGCACCACCCTCACGGTGAACCTGTTCCTCCCGTCCGTGCTGACCTGGACCGAGCGCGGCTTCACGGTCACCCAGACCACCGCGTACCCGGCCGAGGACACCACGACGCTGAAGGTCACCGGCAGCGTCAGCGGGGCCTG
>NZ_BAAALF010000927.1:0-588 GCF_039528135.1 Kitasatospora nipponensis
GGGTCATCGTGCCGCGCGGCGAACTCTGGTAGCGGGGGCTGTGCATGTAGGCGCAGCGCTGCCAGCCCTCGTACGGCCCGTGCCCGTTGCCCATGTCGGTCCGGGTGGTCACGCTGTCCGCCTTGGAGTCCGCGACCTCGCCGTACCACTTCACCGCTGCGGCCTCCGAGCGCAGGCCGTCGGTGCTGAACAGGTCGGCCGGGTAGAAGCCGATCCAGGTGTCCTTGACCTTGACCCACCAGTTTCCCTCCCAGAGCTGGACCTTGAGGCGCAGGATCCGCTGGGGGCCGTCGAGCTCGCTGGTCCGGCTCAGCAGCGCGCCGGGGTGGATGGTGTCGGCGACCTGTACCCAGCCCTCCACGTTCTGGTTGTAGCCGCCCAGGCGTTTGCCGTGCTTCGTGTAGTTGTTGGTGGTGAAGAAGACGAACAGGTGGGGCAGCCAGTCCCCGTTCAGGTCGTGGTACTCCTGGCAGCCGACCTCGATCGTCTGATGGTTCGTCCCGGAGCCCCGAGTGAGCAGCAGTTGGCCGAGCTAGAACTCGTCCGAGCGGAACACGTACGGATCCCAGACCGTGATGTCGCCGTCCG
>NZ_BAAALF010000928.1:0-587 GCF_039528135.1 Kitasatospora nipponensis
GCCCGGCCTTCAGCTGGCCGCTGCCGCCGTCCGGCCCGCCCTGGCCCGGGGTCTCCGGGGGCGAGGCGGCCTGGGTCGTGGTGTTCGCACTCATGGGTGAGGGTGCCTGTACCTTTCCCGCGCGGCTGGCCCCTTCGGCCTGCTGTGCCGAAGGGAGGGGGACAGATCCGCGCATTGCGAGGCAACCTAACTTCTACTGCTGGGTATCGGAACCAACCATCTTGAAATGCTCACTCAATCTCGACATAAGGCCAGGTCAGGGCACATATTCAGACGCCGGGGAAAGCTCAAATCTGACCTACCGTCAGGCCTTCCGGGTCTCACCACGCCCAGGCCACCCGGTTCGACGAACATCGCCAGGCACTGGAACACCCCCGAGGCCCCCGGCTGCAGCGAGTACGGCAGCTTCGACTCCGCGCCCAACCCGCTCGGCGGGATGCTCAACAGCGGTTCCGGCGCTTCGCACGGAATCACCGATCCCTTGGCCAACATCTACGCCGGTCTCAACTACGCCGCGTCCCACGACGGGGCCGGCCGGCCCAACGCCCTCTCGGGCACCCGGGGTTACCGGACCGGGACCAACAGCG
>NZ_BAAALF010000929.1:0-587 GCF_039528135.1 Kitasatospora nipponensis
TTGCCGCGCTCGGTTGACAGCGGGATGGGGAGTTCGGGGTTGACCAGACCAGGGGAACGACAGGAGTTCTTCGAGCTTCTGAGCACGCTGAAGGTGCGAAGCGGGCTCAGCTACGACCGAGTCGGAAAGAAGGCGAACCTCAGCCGGTCGAGCGTTCACCGTTACTGCAACGGCGGGACCCTGCCGACGGAATTCGGAATCGTCGAACGCATCGCACGGGTATGCGGTGGCACCCGCGAGGAGGTCGATAAACTTTATCAACTGTGGTCCAACGCGGGCGAAAAGCAGCCCCCTATGGAAGAGCCCACGCCGGTGGCAAGAAGGAAATTGCGCCGGCTGATTCCCCGAGACCGCAGGCTTCCCCTATCGGTTCCCCATCGGTTACCGCGAGCCACTGGTCGCAGGCGCCCGTTGCCGTTCCTGCGTCGTTCTTCGGCGTGACCACAAACAGCTCCACCGGGGAGATGCCGACATTCCGAGTCGGCGCGGTGCGCTTGTGGGACAGCAGGACACGCTGGTCCAATATCCAGGCGCGGCGCGGAGAATACGACTGGGAGATTCTCGACCGGCTGGTGGCGGGCGCTGGG
>NZ_BAAALF010000930.1:0-586 GCF_039528135.1 Kitasatospora nipponensis
GTCCGCACGTGGAAGTGCGGCGCGTGCGGTACCTCTCATGACCGTGACCTCAATGCTGCTCGGAACATCCTGGCCGCCGGACGGGCGGACAGGCTAAACGCCTGCGGAGGGCCGGTAGGACCCGGCGTGGCGATCCCACGCCAGGCACGGCCCGTTGAAACAGGAACCCACCGGAACGCCGGCCGCACCTGCCGGAATCCCCGCGCATCAGCGCGGAGAGGATGTCAAACCGTGTTCCTTCATCCTGGGCCGGTTGCGTGGGCGAGCCTAGGGAGCGGCAGCGACCAGCGGCAACAGGCGCCGCACCGGATGCACCAATCGGCAGCCGATCGGACAAACCGCGCACCAGTGTTGTGCTGCTCTCACGTCAAGAACGTTGCGACTGCCTCCGTGAACGCTTCCGGCTCGGCGCTGTGGATCAGATGCCCGGCAGGGATGGTGACGACCCGTCCGCCGGGGATGCGGCGGGCCAGCTCGGCGACACCCTCCTGCGACAGGTGACTGCGCGGGCCGCCCGCGAGCACGAGGGTCTCGGCGGTGATCCGGTCGAGCCGCTCCAGCCAGGCCGGATCAGGCGTGTCGAGTT
>NZ_BAAALF010000931.1:0-586 GCF_039528135.1 Kitasatospora nipponensis
TGCGAGATCAGTCAGGCCTGCTGGGCGCCAAGCGCGGATGCGGTGAGGGGCGTTGCGGCGCCTGCACCGTCCTCGTTGACGGCTCACCCGTCGACTCATGCATCTACCCGGTCGCCAATGCCGAAGGAACGGCGGTGCGTACGGTCGAAGGCCTGGCATCACACGATGAGCCGCTGACTCGGATCCAGGACGCCCTGTTGGAACATGGTGGGGTGCAGTGCGGTGCGTGCATACCCGGAGTGGTTATGACGCTCACGGCGCTACTCGAAACAGAGTCCAATACAGATGATTCCACTGTACGGTCGTCGCTTACCGGAAACATCTGCCGTTGCACGGGGTATCAGAAGATTATTGACGCGGCGCAAGCAGCTGCGAGCTCGAATGGAGGTCCGCGATGACTCTCGTCGGCACGTCCGCACGTCGGGCGGATGGGGAAGACAAGGTTCGCGGCGCGGCGAGATATGGCATGGACTACCTCGAGCACGGCACGCTTGTCGCGAAGGTGCTCCGGTCCACGGTGCCCGCTGCGCGTATCACCAGGCTGGACTGTTCGAAGGCCGCGTCGATGCCTGGAGTCCGCGCCGTC
>NZ_BAAALF010000932.1:0-586 GCF_039528135.1 Kitasatospora nipponensis
CCTGCCCGACGTGGACCTGCAGGTGTCGGCACTGCCCTCCGGCGGCTGGCGTGACGTGGTGATCGTCCACACGGCCGCCGCGGCTGGGGACCCCGCACTCAGGACCCTGCACTTCCCGGTTTCCGGGACGGACCTGACACCCAGTTCGGACAGCGCCGGCAACGTCCAGCTCACCGACGCGAGCGGTGCCGTGCGCCTGCACGCGCCGACCCCGCTGCAGTGGGACTCCACACAGCCGGCCCCGAGCGCACCCGATGCCCCGCTCAGCCGCTCCCTGTCCGCCGCACCCGCCGCAGTGGCGCCCGGCAACGCGGAAGCCGCGAAGGACCCCGAGGCATCCACCACGGCCGTTCCCGTCATCGCGGCTGCCATCGCCCCGATGTCGGTCTCCGCGTCCCGGAACGCCATCGACCTGACACCGGACCAGAAGACCTTCGGCAAGGGCACCGGTCCGTGGTACCTCGACCCGACCGTCAGCGCCGACAATCCGAGCCAGCTCTCGGTGCAGGTGCAGGAGTACCACCCGGACACCAAGTACGCGAACACCATCAGCAACCTCGGCACCGGCTACTGCGGCTACTCCGAC
>NZ_BAAALF010000933.1:0-585 GCF_039528135.1 Kitasatospora nipponensis
GAACCGCCCTGGTCGCTGTTGTAGTAGAGGCAGAACTCCCCGGAGTCGCAGACGCCGTCGCGGGAGGCGGCGAAGGCGGGGGTGCTGGCGACCAGCGGGACGGCCATGGCCAGTGCGGTGCCGGCGATGGCGAGCGTGGTGCGTATGTTCTTCAAGGCTTGTCTCTATTCGTAACGTGTTATTGACGGGTTGTCAGGTCGTGCGAGGTGGAGCCGAGCGCGGTCAGTGGGTGCGCTGGTACTCCTCCCAGGTCTGGATGGGGATGCGCGGGCCGTCGTCGGCGCCGTGGTTGGCCAGGCCGTTGAAGCCGAGGTAGTAGTCACCGGTCTGGTTCTGGGCCTGGGTGGCCAGGTCGGTGTCGCTGATCGCTGCGGCGTGGATGTGCCACGGCCAGTTGCCCTGGGTGGGGCTGCGGACCCAGGCGGCGAATCCGACCTGGCGCAGTGCCTTGGCGACGGCGGTGCGGGTGGTGCTGGACATGCCGTCGACGTTGATGTCCACGACGCCACCGCCGTCGTGGGTGCCGGCCGAGGTGGGGTGGCCGCCCGGGTTGTACGAGCCCTGGGCCAGGGTCAGGTGGATGCC
>NZ_BAAALF010000934.1:0-585 GCF_039528135.1 Kitasatospora nipponensis
CTCCGGGCCGGTCATCCCGCGGTGGATCGCCGGATTCTCCGGGTTGTCGTACTGGTTGGTCCAGACGTACGAGCTGTCCTGCTCGCGCAGTTCGGCGATCCGGCTCAGCCGGGAGAGCAGATAGCCACCGGACTCGTCCCGCTCGGTCACGGTGATGATCTCCGCGCCCAGATCGTTGAGGCGTTCCAGGCACTCCGCCGCGATCAGCGGGTCGACCACCGCGGTGAAACTCACCCCGAGATAGCGGGCCAGCATCGCCAGGGCGATCCCCAGGTTTCCCGAGGTGGACTCCAGGAGCCTTCCGCCGGGCTGCAGTTCACCCGACTCGACCAGGGCCCGGACCAGCCCGAAGGCGGTCCTTGCCTTGATCGAGCCGGCGACGTTGTGCCCTTCGAGCTTGAGGTGGATGACACGGGGCCGACCGCCGATGGTCAGCGTGACGGGCAGTACCGGCGTCGGTCCGAGAAGCGCCTCGAAGTGTTCGAGCCGCTGTTTCATCGACATCACGCCTGATCCCTTCCGTCCGGTCAGACCGAGGGGGTCGCGGAGACGATCCAGTTGTTGTGGGTGTGCGGGTACGGGGGG
>NZ_BAAALF010000935.1:0-584 GCF_039528135.1 Kitasatospora nipponensis
AAGGGTGTGGCGTTGGCGCATGCGGGTGCGGTGAACCTGGCGGCTGCGCAGGCGGAGCGGTTCGCGGTGGTGCCGGGTAGTCGGGTGTTGCAGTTCGCGTCGGTGGGGTTCGATGCGGCGACGTCGGAGTTGTTGATGGCGTTGACGTCGGGTGCCGCGTTGGTGGTGGCGCCTGGTGGGGAGTTGTTGCCGGGGGCGGGGTTGGTGGAGTTGGTGGCGCGTCTTGGGGTGACGCATGCGACGTTGCCGCCGGCGGTGTTGAGCGTGCTCGGGGCTGGGGACCTGGGGTCGGTGACGTCGCTGGTGTCGGCGGGTGAGGCGCTGGGTGCGGAGCTGGTCGAGAAGTGGGCGCCGGGTCGGCGGATGGTGAACGCGTACGGTCCGACGGAGACCACGGTGTGCGCGACGATGACGGCGCCGCTGGCGCCGGGGGATGCGGTCACGATCGGTGGGCCGATCGCCAACGGTCGTGTGTATGTGCTGGACGAGTGGTTGCGGCCGGTGCCGGTTGGTGTGGTGGGTGATCTGTATGTGGCCGGTGTGGGTCTGGCGCGCGGGTATCTGAGGCGTGCGGGGTTGACGGC
>NZ_BAAALF010000936.1:0-584 GCF_039528135.1 Kitasatospora nipponensis
GGCCCAGCCACCGGCCCTGGCCCAGCGACACCACGGCGGCGGTCAGCGCGAGCACACAGATGATCAGAGCGAAGAGGGCGTTGCGGGGCATGACGCGGGACTCCTAGGGCCGGGAACGGTCGGCCCCCATTCTCGCCGACCGTTCCGCCCGCTCCCGACGGGTCTATGAACTACTGGGATTGAGGGTGTTTTGGTGCACGCAGGTACCCACGTGTGCGTTTTCGTCCCGGCCTGTTGAGTCGTTGGGTCGGCTGTCGGTGGTGTGTGTGAGGGTTGGGGCACCGACTGGGAGGGGGATGACGTGACTCGTCCGAAGAAGAAGCTCCGGCGGATCGACGCGCCGTTCGTTTCCCTCGGCCCGCCGGGTGTGACGGTCCGTGACCGGCTCAAGGGCCTGACTCCCGAGGATGAGAAGGTGCTGCGGCTGGTCGGCGCGCATATGGGGGCTCTGGCGTCGAGGGACCTGAAGGTGCGCTGTGCAGACGGCCTGGATCACGACAATGGGACGTGGGCCGGGCGGAAGCGTGACTTGACCGTGTGGTCGTCGTCGCGGTGGGCCGGGAGTGTCACCAAGGCCACGCACG
>NZ_BAAALF010000937.1:0-584 GCF_039528135.1 Kitasatospora nipponensis
GCTCGACGTGTACACCGAGCACGAGCAGTTGATCGACAATCAGGACGAGCGGCTGCGGCGCGCGCTCGGCCGGCTGCGGGCCGTCCTGGAAGAGGCGTACGGACGCCGTATCACTTTCGTCGGCGAGGACCGGCCTGCGAGCGGGATGCGCATCTTCAACCGGGCAGGAGACGTCCACGGCGTCTCCCGCGCCCTAAAGGCCGGCCGCGTTTCCATTCTGGCGAACATCGACGTCGAGCACACCGCGCAGATCGTCCGTCCCGGCGCGGAGATGACCAGCGTCGAGATCGACGACCTGCTCTGACGTCAAGGCCAGAAGAGCACTTGCCACACAGCAACGACAGGGAACCCCATGGAACCTGCCATGCCCACCGAGCCTTTCGAGTCCGGTGAAACCGCACGCGAGGACTCCGCTATCAGCGAGGCCCGGAGAGTGCTGCGGGCCGCAGTCTCCGAGCTGCGGCAGGAGGCACTGTTCAACTTTGGTGAGATGACCGCGGTGAAACTCACTGCGGTCCTCGGCCAACTGCTGGAACATTCGGAGCTTCCCCACCGCTACCTGAAGACCGTCCGCGCGGTCTTCG
>NZ_BAAALF010000938.1:0-584 GCF_039528135.1 Kitasatospora nipponensis
CGAGCAGGTGCGGGCGGTAGCGCAGGCAGTACTCGCGCAGCTGCCCGCGCCAGTCGCCCCCCCGGGGCGGCGCCTCGGCGTCGGCCATGAGTTCGTCGGTGAGCAGGTCGAGCAGCTCCTCCTTGTTGCGCACGTGCCAGTACAACGAGGCCGCCTTCACCCCCAGTTCGGCGGCGACCTTGCGCATCGACAGGCCGTTGACGCCCTCGCGCTCCAGCACCCGCAGGGCCGCCTGGGCGAGCGCCTGCCGGGTCAGTCCGGGCTGTGACGGTCCGTCATCAGTACTGCCCTCCACGGCCATCGGCCACCTCCGTCCATGGGTTCCACCGGAAATCCCGCTTGCCATCTAACACTGTTAGGGGCAGTCTAGCCGCACCGAAACAACCGACTAACACTGTTAGGGAATGTGCCGATGAAGCCGCCCGCCCGACACAAGAGGCTCGTGCTCGCCACCCTGTGCGCCACGATGTTCATGGCGATGCTCGACAACGTCATCGTCAACAACGCGCTGCCCCGCATCGGGCAGCAACTGCACTCCGGCGTCAGCGGACTTCAGTGGGTGGTGGAGGGCTACAGCCTGGTCT
>NZ_BAAALF010000939.1:0-234 GCF_039528135.1 Kitasatospora nipponensis
CCAGCCAGGCGTGGATGTGGGCCAGTGCCGTGAGCGCGGTGGCCTTGTCGTTGACGGTGGTCCAGTCGAGGTAGCCGGTGGCGACGCCGTTGGTGAGCGGCAGGTATTCAGTGCTGGATCCGGTCAGGATCTTGGAGAGGCCGTCGAAGCCGTTGGTATCCACCGCGGTGTCGCCGTTGATCACGGCGTCGGCGAACTTCGCCCGGGTCGCCTTGATCTTCTTCTGCAGCTTCA
>NZ_BAAALF010000939.1:244-584 GCF_039528135.1 Kitasatospora nipponensis
CGCCGCGCCGGCGACGCCGCCCAGGATGCGGTCGAGCTGGAAGGAGCCGCCGAGGGGCTTGAGGTCGGTGGTGTAGCGCTGCTTGGTGACCTCACCGGGGACGTACTCGGTGTTCACGGCGCGGAACGCGGCGTCGGCCTGGGTGATCAGGCGGGTGTAGCCGTAGGTCAGGGTCGAGCCGGACCCGGCCTGGTTGACGACGTCGTCGAAGGTCATGTTGTCGAGGAGGAACGAGTTCTTCTGGAACTCGTCGATCACCTGGGTGTCGATGTCGTCGGTGGCGTTGAGCTTCGCCTGGGCGAGTGTCACGGGCATGAGCGCATCTCCTATCGGCCGGTCT
>NZ_BAAALF010000940.1:0-584 GCF_039528135.1 Kitasatospora nipponensis
CTCCCGGGACCGGCGGGTGATCGGCGGTACGGCGGGCGGGCTGCTGGTGCTGCTGGTGATGTGGAACTTCCTCTACTTCCTGCCGATCTACACCGGCCAGACCATCCCGCTGGAGGACTGGCGGGCCCGGATGTGGTTCACCAGCTGGGTCTGACGCACCGGTCGCCACTGTGTACCAGGTACGTCACAACTGCCCCGGGGATGGCAGGTGCACGGAGTTCCCCCACCTACTGTGGGATGACCACCGGGGGAATTCCGCACCATGAACAAGGGCGCCAAGATAGGCATCGCCACCGTCTGCACGGCACTGGTCGGTGTCGCCGGATTCGGTGCGTACAACGTGTACGACGCGATGACCGGTAACGAAGCCAAGACGCCGAAGGTGCGGACCGTGGTCGCCGAGGCACCCGCCGCCGACCTGGCCGCGGCCGGCGGCAAGGCGTTCCTGGAGGCCTGGGCCAAGGGTGACCTGGAGGCGGCCGGGGCGCTGACCGACAAGCCGGACACGGCGATCGCCGCCCTGAAGGCGTTCAAGGACAAGGTGAACCCGAGCCGCGTCACGCTGACGCCCGGGGGCACGGCGG
>NZ_BAAALF010000941.1:0-583 GCF_039528135.1 Kitasatospora nipponensis
CGCACGGCGCAGGTGCTGCACGTGCACGTGAACACCGTGCACTACCGGGTCAAGCGCATCGAGGAACTCACCGGCCGCAGCCTGGTCCGGCTCGAGGACCGGCTCGACCTCCGGGCCGCCCTGATCTGCGGCGACTGACTCCACTCCGGCCACTGTCCCACCACACAGTGGGCCTTGCCCTCGCCTGTGCGATGGACCAGGAGACTCTGGGCTTGCAGCTGCGGCAGAGTGATCGCGGCTCCTCGACGCCCTTCGTCGATGGGCGCCACCTCCGATCAGCACAGGAGAGACCGATGAAGAAGAGACCTCTGCGGCACCTCGTCGCGGGCAAGGCCCTGGCCCTGGGAGCCGCACTCGCCATGGCCGTTGCCGGAACGGCGTACGCCAACTCCGTGGGCGTGACCGTGAAGACGCCCGGGGCCACCCTCGGGCCCGCGTCCACGTTCGCCGAGATCTCCACCCACGCGGACTGCAGCAGCGGCCTGATCTCCGGCGGCGGGATCAACCAGGCCATCGGCACCGGCACTTCGTCCAACGGCAACAAGGTGAACGGCAGCGCGCCCAGGCCCCACGGCAGCACCGA
>NZ_BAAALF010000942.1:0-583 GCF_039528135.1 Kitasatospora nipponensis
GGGCCGCCATCGCGGGCGCGGGGCACCGGGTGGGCGGCGCCCTGCTGCAGTCCGCGCCGCTCGGTCCCGGGCACGGCAGCGCGTCCGGGCTGGGGCTCGGGCCGGGGGAGCAGAGCCTGGTCCTCTGGGGCGAGCAGGGCTCCTGACGGGCCTTCGACAATCGACCCGAATCGGACACCGGTTCGGGAGTCGATCGGGGATGGCCGGTAGGGTGAGCCGTTCGAGCGCGCATGCGATCGGCGGTTCGTGTCCAGTTCGTCCTGTCTGCCACCTTTCTGACGTGGCGGAACCCACAGGCCGGAGCGGTCCCGGACATTCGACGTGGAGCAGGTCGGCCCGGAAGAATGCCATCGGGTCCGGTGCGGTCGTGCCGGTTGTCCCGGGCTGTCGTTGTTTCTGATGGTGCGCCACCCCTCCCACGGGCAGCGCACCGGTCCGGAGCACGGCACGGCGGACGCCGGTCCTGAGGACGGACGGATGAACGGGCGGGAGCACGGCCCGCCCCGAGCGGAGAATTGGGCGCGGCGGTCGGCGATCACCGCGCCAAGGGTGCGGCAGCGCCCGGAAGGAGCTTTGAGATGAC
>NZ_BAAALF010000943.1:0-583 GCF_039528135.1 Kitasatospora nipponensis
GCGAGCCGGACGGCCTCGTGTCGGACCACGTTCTCCACCCCGCCGAGGTGCGGCGGGTAGTAGTGACTGACGAGCAGCACCCGGAACGGCCTGGTCGGTGTGCTCATCGGTAGATCTCCGCCCCTTCGCTGCTGTAGATCTGGTTCTTCGTCGAGTCCAGCAGGCCGACCGGGTAGCGGTAGGTGATCAGGTCGCCCTGGTAGGCGAAGGTCACCTGGCCGCTCCGCACCGTGGCCGTACCGAGGATGACATAGGTGTGCGCGCCGACGACCGTCGGGAACAGGTCGCCGACGGCCGGCCCCTCGATCAGGGTCTGCAGCCGCCGATAGGTGTAGCCCTCGGCCTGCACCAGCGGCTGCGGCTTCTGGCTCGCGGTGCTCTGCTCCAGCCAGTAGGCCGCCAGCCGCTCCTCGGTGCTCGGGTAGTAGATGTCGTACGACCGGCCCGCGTTGTTGAGCTGCAGCTGCGCCGGGTAGCCGCCGAGAGTCTGCGGCACCACGCCGGTGAGGTCGAGGAACAGTCCCGCGACGAGCACGCAGACCACCGGCACCGCACGGCGGCCGGCCCAGCGGGCCAGCCAGAG
>NZ_BAAALF010000944.1:0-582 GCF_039528135.1 Kitasatospora nipponensis
CAAGATCGGCACCGGACTGCACACGATGGCCGAGTCGGTCGACCGGGCCGACGGTGAGGTGAGCGCCGATCTGGCGAAGGTGGACGCGGGCAGACCGCCGGTCGTCTGACGCCCCGTCGGGAACCACGGCGGCCCGTCCGCACGTGTTGCTGTCCGTCGCCTTGCTGTCCGTCCCCGCAGAACCCGGAAGGAGGGGCCTGGTGTCCCGAAGCGTGCCCGAGGAACTCGTCCCCGTACTGGCCAGGTTGGGCCATGAGTGGCCGCAGGCCGACGAAGAGGGCCTGCGTCGCGCGGCCGGTGTGTGGCGGGAGTTCGGCTCCGAGGCGGAGCAGCTCAGCCGCCGGGGCGGGGACTCCGCGCAGCGCGTCACCGGCGAGAACTCCGGGAGTTCGGTGGAGGCGTTCGGCGCGCACTGGCGCGGCTTCGCTGGCCGGGGCCGGGGCAGCCCGGGCGAGCCCGGGCACCGCGTGCCGGACGGCCGGGCAGGACAGCCGGGTGGCAGAGCCGGACCGGAGCAGCGGAACGGTGGGCGGCACCGGGCCGTGACGGGCATCGGACCGGTCCGGGGCCGGCTCAGCGGGG
>NZ_BAAALF010000945.1:0-582 GCF_039528135.1 Kitasatospora nipponensis
CCCTGCTCGGTGAGGGCGAGTTGCACGGCCCGGGGGTCGCGGGGATCGCGGGTGCGCCCGATCAGGCCGGCCGACTCCAGGGCGCGCGCCAGCTTCGAGACGTACAGCGCCTCCAGGCCGGTGTGGTCGGCGAGTTGGCGCTGACTGGGCCGCTCACCGGCGCGCTGCATGCCGTGCAGCGACGCGACCAGCGAGTACTGCGCGTGGGTGAGGCCCAGTGGGGCCACCGCGCGATCGACCGCGACGCGCCACTTGTTGGCGAGCCGCCACACCAGAAAGCCGGGGGTGGGACCCGGTGCACCCTTGCTCATAAGAAATAGAGTACATGGCTACTATGTCCATGGCTAGGATAATCCGGCCTACTACGGTGGGCGGGTGACCGAGACCTGGAACCCTGCCGACCCCGGTGTCCTGCTCCTCCCCTCCGGACGCCTCGTCCGCGGCCGCGCGCTCAGCCGCCCTCTCCCGCCCGGCCCGACCCCCGGATACGCGCTGTACCTGCTGGGCCGTCAGCCGCCCGAAACCCCTTGGGAGGCCGGGTGGTTGCGCTGGCCGGACTTCCGGCTGCCCAGCGATCGCGGG
>NZ_BAAALF010000946.1:0-581 GCF_039528135.1 Kitasatospora nipponensis
GTTGAAGAATGCGGGCTTCCACCCAACCGGCCCCGCCGGCGTCGAAGGCTGGGTATCCGGCGGGAGCCCGGGATCCGTGGCCGGCGGCGGGCTGGGGACCGGCGGGTACGGCGGGTACGGCTTGCACTCCTCGGGGTATTTGTGGCAGATGTCCACACGTTGGCCAGGCCCGCCGATCCAGCCGATGTAAACCCGCTGGTGGGTGCCGAACTTCACCCAGGCGCCCTGTTCTGCGGGATAGACGCCTTCGAAGGGAAAGAGAGATGTCTCGCCCGACTGGTTTCCGCACACCTCAAAGGAAACCCGTTCCCAGGTGAGGAGGATGAAGTTCAACGTGTCGACTTTACCGCCCATGCAGGCGTCCACAGGAACCTGAAATGCATCCACGTCACCATGACCGCTGGTGTTTTGACCTGGCGCCACCGTGAGATTGTGGCCGGAGCGCCAGTCAAGGTCTACCACTACGTCGCGGGAACTGTGGTTGGAAACCCGGCCACACAGGACGAACGTGGGTGGCGGGCCGGGCAGGCATCCTCCTGCGGAAGCGGGAGGAGCGGCGGTGATCGTCAGTGACATCATCG
>NZ_BAAALF010000947.1:0-581 GCF_039528135.1 Kitasatospora nipponensis
CGCTGCTCGGCGAGCTGGTGCCAGGTGGAGTTGAGGGTCTCCCACATCTCGGTGGAGACCACGTCGCGTGCGGTCAGCGCGTTCTGCCGGGCCGCCCGGAGCGCGCCCTCGATGGAGCCGGGGCTGACCGCGTCGAAGGCGAGCCGGGACAGGACCGAGTCCATGTCGCAGTGCTGCTCGGTCGGGACGGCCACGCCGAGGATGGCGTGCAGCGAGCGGCAGGCGGCGTCCTCGTCGCTCCACGGGTCCTCGAGCAGCCGGTGCAGATAGGCGTCCAGGATGCGGGCGGGGTCGTCGGGGCGCTCCACGTAACGGCCGACCCAGAACAGGGATTCGGCGATCGGGGAGAGCATGGTGTCGGTGGTGATCACTGCTGGTGTCCCTCCTCCTGGGCCGGGCCGCCGGGCGTGCTCCCGGTGCCGGGGCCGAACTGACGCGGGATCACTTCGCTGACGGCGGTGGAGTGTTCACCGACCGGTGGGTTCGACGGGGCGCTGGGAGCCAGCACCCAGGTGTCCTTGGAGCCGCCGCCCTGGCTGGAGGTGACGATCAGGTTGGCCTCGCCGAGGGGCACCCGGGTC
>NZ_BAAALF010000948.1:0-580 GCF_039528135.1 Kitasatospora nipponensis
CACCGGTCGGGGTGTGCCCGTGGTCGGCGGTGACCATGATCAGCCAGTCCTCCTGGGCGTACGTGGCGCGCCCCCGGACCGCGGCCACGATCTGGCCGACCTGACCGTCCACGCCCTGGATCGCGTCCAGGTACCCCTGACTGGCCGAGCCGCTCGCGTGGCCCGCGTGGTCGACGTTGTCGAGCTGGACGAAGACCGCGTCCGGGTTGGTGTCCCGGATCCTGGCCACCGCGCGGGAGGGGGCGCCGACGTCGTACCCGGCGCTCGGGGTGGCCCCCCGGGTGCGGACCGTGGCCGAGTAGATGGTGTCGGGGATCGGCGCCCAGGAGGCCACCACGTAGGTGGACAGCGCCGCGTTGGCCCGCTCCACCCGGGTCAGCCAGTCCGGGTAGGTGGCGAAGTCGGGCGCGGTGAAGTTGTTGTCCTTGACGTTGTGCTTGTCCGGCCAGACGCCGGTGGCGATGGTGGTCCAGCCGGGGCCGGAGGAGGTGGCGGCCATCGGGTTGGCGTACAGGCTGCTGGCGGCGGTCAGCCCGCCGGCCATCAGAGCGTCCAGGTTCGGCGCGTCGGCGTCCTTGAT
>NZ_BAAALF010000949.1:0-580 GCF_039528135.1 Kitasatospora nipponensis
CCCCCCAGCAGCGTTCAGCTCCGGGAGGAGTATCCGGCGCACCCGGTCGAACACGCCGGCCTCGGTCCACCGCTTCAGCCGCCGCCAGCAGGTCTGCCCGGAGCCGAACCCGAGCCTCAACGGCAGTTGCTGCCAAGGGATTCCGGTGTACAGCACGAACAGGATTCCCTGCAGAGCGGCCCGGTCACCCACCGGACGCGGGTCCGGCGACCGCTCCGGCCACGCGGGCAGCAGCGGCTCGATCACCGCCCACAAGTCATCGTCTACGAGCCACGGTTCAACAGCCACACCATCACGAACGGCCGAATCATCACACCGGTCACGGCTGACCAGCCATCACATACAAGATCGCGTTACGAGCTCTGGGGCGCGTATCGAGTCCTGAGCAATCTTTGGGATTTGCCCTCGCTTCGAGGCCTGATCCGGTAGATCGCCTTGCGTGACGCGAGTGCAACTGACGGACGTGGAGTGGGAGTTCATCGGGCCCTACCTGCCGATCGGCGAGTACGGCCCGTACCCCGAGCGGCTGCGGCAGCAGTTCGAGGGCGTGATCTGGCGGTTCAAGACGGGTGGGCAGTGG
>NZ_BAAALF010000950.1:0-579 GCF_039528135.1 Kitasatospora nipponensis
GCCGTCGCGGTCGCGGTGCCCAAGCTCAAGGCGAAGGTCGGCGGCCTGGACACCGGACGGATCGCCAAGACCTACATCCGGCTGGCGATCGCCTCGCTGCCCGCCGCCGTCCTCGGCCTGGCGGCCAGTCTGCTGCTGAACGACCTGCTCACCGGGTGGCTCGGCGACTGGGCAGGCGCGGTGCTGACCGTCCTGCTCGCGGGCGGACTGCAGCTCACCGTGTTCGGCCTGATCGCCCGCCGGATGCGGATCGAGGAGCTGAACGCGATGATCGGTATGGTGCGCAGCCGCCTCGGCCGCTGACCCGGCGTCAGCCCGGACCCTCCGCTCCCTCAGGCCGCGTACCACCGCCCGGAGTCGGGCCGGACGGTCGCAACCGGAACGCAACCAGCCGGACCACCCAACGGTCGTAGCAGGGGAGGAAGAGTGGGCACAATTGTCCTGGCACGCTGCCGCCCCCAGGGGCCGGACGGACGGCCGGTTTTCCGGGACCCGGGGCGACACAAGGGGAGGCAGGACAACGGTGGCTGATGGCACCAAGGCGGTTGTCGGCACGTCCGTGACGGACGACGAGACGGC
>NZ_BAAALF010000951.1:0-578 GCF_039528135.1 Kitasatospora nipponensis
CCGGCCAGAGCGCGCCGAGGAAGTCCCAGAACACCAGCTGGACCAGCAGCGGGGTGGACCGGAAGATCCAGACGAAACCCCAACTGATGCTCCGCAGCACCGGGTTGTCGGAGAGCCGGCACACCGCGAAGGCCGTGCCGAGCGCGAAGCCGAGCACCATCACGGCGGCGGTCAGCCAGAGCGTGAGCAGCAGGCCCTGCACGATCGCGGTGGTGGTGAAGTACTGGGCGACCACGTCCCACTCGAAGGCCCGGTTGCGCAGGACGGAGTTGAACACCATCGCCAGCACGAGCAGGGCGAGCACCGAGGCGACCACCCGGCCGGGCCGGCGGCGGGCCACGATCGGTGCTTCGTCGGCCTGGGGGAGTACGGGGGCGGACAGGGCAGTGGCCATCGGCCGGGCTCCAGACATGGCTGGGCCGTCACGCCGGGCGGCGCCCCTCAACGCACCCGGCCCCCGATCGTAGGCGTGGACGAACAGGGCCTGTCAAGGGCGGTCCGTTCCTACTGATAACAGAACATGAAGGAATCCCGGGAAGGTTGACGTCCCGTCTGATCCACTGTTCAACTTCCTCCAT
>NZ_BAAALF010000952.1:0-577 GCF_039528135.1 Kitasatospora nipponensis
CCGGTTGAACTGGAGCTGCGTCCAGACCGGGGCGGGGGCACGTTCGGTGGCCGCAGCAGGCGTTGTCTTCGCTGAGGTGGTGCTGGAACGCGCCAGTGCGGCGCGGGCCCGCAGGCCCTCGGCGCTGTCCCGGTACTCGGGGGGATCGGGCATCGGCCCGCTGCGGTCATCCAGCCAGGTCGAAGCCGCCTCGGTGTCGGCGAACGCCCCCTCACGGACCGTGTATGTCCCCTCTTCCAGGTCTCCTTCTTCGAGGAAGACCCTGATGGGTGCCTGTGTCGGGCGGGGGTCGCGGACCAAGGTCCAGGTCTCGCACGGGTCGCTGTCCGACGTGTGCGTGCCGAGGACCTGATAGCGCTCACCCGAGGTACGGACCTGCTCCTCGACACGGCGCGTGAGCTCGTCGGCCGGCAGCGGGAAGTCGCCCTCGGGCATGGTCCGTTCGGGTGGGCAGCCGTGCTTGATGAGCCAGTTCTGGGCGAACGCCAGCGTGGCGTGCTTGGAGGTCTCGAAGGTGAAGGTGTGGTTGAAGAGGTCGCGCCCGATCTTGACGGCGACCAGCTGCGGCTCGCCCGGA
>NZ_BAAALF010000953.1:0-577 GCF_039528135.1 Kitasatospora nipponensis
CGTCAGTCCGCCTGCACCGTCGAGCGACGTGTACACGGCGAAGTCCTGCCCGGACGGGACGAACTGGTGGGGATGCGCGTGGGGTGGGCGCGGGGGGCTCGTCCCCCATATGCAAGCCCGCGCTGCGCAGGCCACCTATCAGGGTCAACCGCATCCGCAGACGATGGTGTGGTCGTGGTTTGTAATCCCCCATCTCACCCCCAATGCGACGTGGCAGGACGAGGTGAAGGCGGTCAACCGGGTCGACCTCCTCACCAGATACCTGAACGACTACCGTTTCTTCCTCCAGAAGATCGGCACCTCGCACGACATGATCGATCTCGAAGCTGATTTTTGGGGATTCGCACGAGGGACGGGCGATGTGACCAAGGTCCCGGCGCAGGTGACTGCTGCGGCTCCGAACGACTGCGGAAACCAGGAGAACAGTGTGGCGGGTCTGGCCCGCTGCCTGATCTCAATGACCCACAAGTACGCTCCTGACGCGACCGCCGGTCTGCACCTCACCTGCTGGGACTGGCCGGGCAACGAGCAGAAATGCGCCAGGGATTACGTGGCCCTCGGGGCAAAGAATGCGGAC
>NZ_BAAALF010000954.1:0-577 GCF_039528135.1 Kitasatospora nipponensis
CTCCCGGCCCTCGCAGCCGGGGGCGTGCGCCAGGGTGCGCAGGGCGCGGGCCTGGCCGGGCGTGAGCCCGTACGGCTCCAGTCGCGCCATGGTCTGCCGGCGGATCCGCTTCATCGCCCGGGTCAGCGCGTCGGCGAGTTCCGCGGCGGTGTCGGCGGGCGGCGCTGACGGTGGGGCAGGCTCGGGCGGCGTGGACATGGGCAGGCTCCCCGGGCAGTAGGTGGCTCCAGGGTATCGGGGCCGGTCGAGATGTCGCCCAGATAACACCTTGAGCCAAGCTCATTATGCTATTAGGCTCACCTAAATTAACGAAGTCGAGCAGAGATCAAGAGGCACCAGATGTCCCGTTCTCAGGCGCGCGTCGCCACCGACCGTCCGGCCCGCTACGCCAAGCAGCTGGCCGCCCACATGAGCCGCAAGGTGCAGACCGACTGGTCCGAGGAGACCGGCCGGGGCGACCTGGTCTTCAGCGCCGGCACCGCCACCCTGGCCGGCGAGCCCGTCGCGCTGCTGCTGGTGGTCGAGGGCGAGGAGGACGACCTGCCCCAGCTGGAGGACGTGGTCGGCCGCCATCTGG
>NZ_BAAALF010000955.1:0-577 GCF_039528135.1 Kitasatospora nipponensis
ACAGAACATGCTCTGCCAGGACGGATTCACCGCGCGCGGGCGGGTGCTGCTCGCAGGGGCGACCATCAGCGGGAACCTCATGTGCGACGGCGGCCAGTTCCTCCACCCCTCGGACACGGCGATCGATGCCGCTGGCCTCACCGTCGGGCGGGACGTCTTCCTGAGACGGGCCCAGTGGGAACAGGAGACCGACGGGGCCGCTTTTCTGGCGGAGGGGAAAGTGCTGCTGGCCGACGCCGTCATCCACGGAAACATCGAATGGCGTTGCGGTACGGTCACGCAGACTGGCACGGGAGAGGCTGCCCTCAACGCCCGGGGAATGAAGGTGACCAGAGACCTCCTGCTCGGCCACGGCTTCAGCGCTGCCGGAAAGGTCGACCTGGTCGGTTCAGAGGTCGGGGGACGCGTTGTTCTCAGCAAGGGTGCGTTCCACAACCCCGGAGGAGTAGCCATCTCCGCTCGGCAACTCATCGTCAGAACCAGTTTGCAGCTGACGGACGATTTTCTCGCACACGGCCAGGTCGACCTGTCGGGCGCCTTCGTCGCCGGGAGACTGGTGGTCGGCGGCAAGATCTAC
>NZ_BAAALF010000956.1:0-576 GCF_039528135.1 Kitasatospora nipponensis
GACCCACCGGACGCAGACCCACATCCAGCACATAGGCACGGGTGTTGGCCAGCGGGCGGCCGACCAGCGGCTGCGGCCACTCGGCGGCGTCGAACCAGAGGGCGTCCACGCTGCACTCGGTGGGCCCGTAGAGGTTGTGGCAGATGGTCCCCTCGGCCTGCCGGATCCGCTCCCACAGTGCGGCGCCGGCCGCCTCGCCGCCCAGCAGCAGCACCCGCGGACGCTGCTCGGGGTCGGCCAGCAGGCCCTCCTCGACCAGCTGTTCGGCGTAGGTGGGGGTGACGTCCAGGACGTCGATGGACTCGGCGGCGATGTGCCGGACGAGCGCGCCGGCGTCGCGGCGCACGTCGTCCGCGATCACGTGCAGCTCGTGACCGGCCACCATCCAGAGCAGGCCCTCCCAGGAGGTGTCGAAGGAGAGCGAGGCCGTCAGGGCCACCCGCATCCGCCGGTCCGCCAAGGCGATCACCCCGTGCTCGTGGAAGCCGGAGAGGTTGCGCAGGCCGGCGTGGTCGATCACCACGCCCTTGGGCTCGCCGGTGGAACCGGAGGTGTGGATCACGTAGGCCGCACTGT
>NZ_BAAALF010000957.1:0-574 GCF_039528135.1 Kitasatospora nipponensis
GGAAGATCGGGTCGTCGGGGATGTTGGTCCAGTCGATCAGCGAGGAGAGCACGTACTCGTTGACCCGGAACGGCAGGACCTGCGAGATCATCCGGACGGTCTCCTGGAGGTGCGCAGGAAGTCCGTAGCGGCTGGCGATCTCGTCTATGTGTCTTGGACCGAATGCTTTGAATCGCTCCGTGGTCGGAAACTCGAGGGTCAGCAGGGACATTCGGACATTCCTCCGGTCTCATGGGCCCGCCTTGGGGATTGGGCCCCGGCATAGGTGTGCAACGCGGCCTGAATACCTTGAACCCGGCGAATCCAGTGACAGCTCGGGGACTTGACTCGCTCTGACTCTGGAGACTAGTCCGGGGCCGAAATCGGCGACCCCCCTGTTCCGTCCCCTAGCCCGCCCGCCAACCCCTGGACCGCCGGTCAGTGAATCCGGCGCAGGTATCCGCTCAGCACCTCGAGGAACCGCTCCGGCTCCTCCAGGTGCGGCATGTGGCTGGAGTTCTCGAAGACCTCCCAGCTGACGTCCGGGATGAGGTCCGCGTACGGCTGGACGGTGGCCGGGGTGGCCTCGTCGAAG
>NZ_BAAALF010000958.1:0-574 GCF_039528135.1 Kitasatospora nipponensis
CTTTGTCACCCGGAGTGGAGAAGCACGTGGGAAGACCGACCAGGAGCACCACGGACAGTGCGGCAAGCAGCCAGGAGTGGCCGGCCAACGCCCAGGGCGTCGCCACCCACGCGACGAGTTCCACCGCGAAGCGCAGAACGGACGCGCCGCGGTCCTCCGGTCGGGCCGAAATCGATTCCCCCGCAGTATTGACCACCTGTGGACGGTTTCACCGTCCGCCCCCAACGGTCAAGTGGCTGAGCGCCGTTGCTCACGAAGCAGGCATCCCGTGCCCTGCGGGGCCGGGTGCCGCGCGGCCCCGACTCCTGCAGGGAACGCAACACCGCCGAGCTCCCGGGGCGATGGTGACGCACCGTCAGCCGTCAGGCGGCTCCGGGGCCTGGGCGAGGGCGAGGCGGGGCAGGGCGGCGGGGTGTTGGTGGCGGAGGTAGCGGAGGTAGCGGATCAGTTCTTCCCGGGCCCAGCAGCGCAGTTCGAAGGCGTCGTCGGCGTTGCGGGCGGTCATCAGGGCCCGGAGCACGATGGTGCTGGGCGTGGTGTCGACCACCTGGAGGGCCCCGCCGACGCCGTCCCA
>NZ_BAAALF010000959.1:0-574 GCF_039528135.1 Kitasatospora nipponensis
GTTCTGCTCGTCGAGAGCGTCGAAGATCTCCTCGACCAGGCGCTCGGCCAGTCGAGGGGCCTTGGGTCGCACCAGGGTCACAAGTCGCCGACGGCCTGCCTTCCTCAACTGGGCTGGCGAGCCGTGCCGTTCGAGCAGTGTCAGGACGGCGAGATGGTCGAGTCTGGGGCTCAGGACCCGCTCCAGCGAGGGGTGAATCTGGGTGAGCAGGCCACGAAGGCGGTTCTTGATCCTGGTGGACTCGGAGGCCAGGTCGTCATCGAACCCGACGATCATCTCCAGCTCGGCACGGTCTCGTCGGACGGAGCCAGGTCTCGCAGGGTGTGTGGCATCGTGCGGGCGGCGTCTGCAATGATCGCCGCGTCTCGGGCGTCGGTCTTGGCCTCGCCGGGGTGGAGGTCGGCGATCGGTCGCATCGTCAGGCCGGGCAGGTAGGCGACGCGGCAGCCGGTGTCGCGGGCCACCGCCAGCGGCAGGGCTCCGATCGAGGCGGGCTGGTCGACCACCACCAGCACGGTGCCATACCTGGCCCGGAGCTTGGTGAACACCTCGCGCAGCTTCGGTTCGGTGTTGG
>NZ_BAAALF010000960.1:0-573 GCF_039528135.1 Kitasatospora nipponensis
GTCAACCACCCCGAACTCGGCCTCGGCGGCGCCGTGTTCTCCGAAGGCTCCTGGGTGATGACCTGCCCCGCGACCCGGGCCTGCATCGGTGACCGGGACCTGAACGGTGACGACGACGGGGGCGTCCCGATCAACCACAACAAGTTCTTCCTGTTCTCGAAGGTCGGCTCCACCCCGAACGTGGTCTTCCAGACCTCGGCCAACCTCACCGGCACCAAGAACGTCACCTACTACAACAACGCCGTCACCATCCCGGACGCCAAGCTCTACGCGTCCTACGCCGGGTACTTCCAGGACCTGCGGACGATGGGTAAGACCTGGAACGGGAACGACAACTACTACCGGACCGAGGACGTGGGCGCGTACAAGACGTACTTCTTCCCGCGCCACGAGACCGGCGGCACCTACAAGACCGACCCGGACACCGACACCGTCGTCTCGCTGCTCTCCAACGTCTCCTGTCCCAAGCAGGGGCCGAAGACCCAGGTCCGGGTGGCGATGTACGCCTTCACCCGGCCGCAGGTCGCCGACTCGCTGACCAGGCTCAAGAGCGAGGGCTGCCAGGTCGAGGTG
>NZ_BAAALF010000961.1:0-573 GCF_039528135.1 Kitasatospora nipponensis
GTGCGATTCGAGGACCGACAGGGCGGTGCGCAGAGCTCGATTTTCCTACTTCTTTGATAATCTTGGGTCCATGACTGAGATCCCCTACGGCATCGGCGAGGGGCCGGCGACAAGGGTCAGCCTGTCCCTGCCTGAAGGTACGGCCGAGGCGATCCGCCAACGAGTGGGCAAGCGCGAGTTCTCGGCGTTCATTGCTGCGGCCGTCGAACGCGAGCTGCGTGGTCAGATCCTGGATGAGTACCTGGCTGACTATGAGCGCCGGAAGGGGCCGATCTCGGCAACGGAGCAGGATCGGGCACGTCAGGTCTTCGACGAGGTTTTCGCCGAGGAGGGCGGATGGCCCGTCGCAAGCTGAGCCACGAGGGCACCTTGGTGCTCGACTCCGAGGGTCTCTCCAAACTGCTCAACGACCATGAGCCCGCCGTCGCGCTGGTCGCGGAGGCCCGGAAGCGAGGCATGGAGGTGGCGATCAGCGCTATGACCATCATCGAGGCCGTGCACAGCCGTACCGACCAGGCACGTCTTCGATGGATTCTGTCCGGGCTGCGGATCGTTCAGGTGGGTGATGAGGAG
>NZ_BAAALF010000962.1:0-573 GCF_039528135.1 Kitasatospora nipponensis
GACGGGAGCGCCACCCGCCCCGCCCGGCCCGACGGCGGGCAGCGCCAGCGCGCCGAACGGGACGGCGGCGGTCAGCGCGCCGACAGGAGTTCTGATGACGGTCCTCCGAAGAAACCGGCCGATGCCCGCCCCCACCGGAGTGGGGACGGGCCTGCGGTGGAGCGATTGATCAGTACCCCTGGTAGCCGAACACGTCGACCACCAGGTGCACGGTGCCGCCACTGCCGTTGTAGAAGGCGACCTTCTGGTTCCGGACCGGCACCACGACCTGGTTCGGGACGGTCTGCCCGGCGGTCCAGTTGATGTTGGAAGCGGTCGGGCGGGGCGAACCGGCCGGATAGACCGTCAGGAAGCCGGCCGCGCTGGGCTCGGTGACCGTGACGTTCATCGTCGCGCCGGTGATGTCCTGCCAGCAGATGCCCAGTTCGATCGTCTGGCCGGGGGTCACGACGGCCGCCTGACGGTTCTTCATGCAACCGTCCTGGGTGTTCGTGCGGGTGTCCAACAAGCGGTTCGGCTGCATCACCCGGTAAACGTCGTGACCCGAGGCGCCGTAGTAGCCCGCGACGTAGG
>NZ_BAAALF010000963.1:0-573 GCF_039528135.1 Kitasatospora nipponensis
AAAAGTTTTTTCCCGGCCTCCGCAGTGGCCCCTCAGGTGACGCCGGAAGCCCTGCGGTATCCACCTGTCGAACTCGGGTGCTCCGGTTCGCCGAACCGACCTTCACGATGGCCTCGCCGACTCTGGAGAGCCGTTGCCGGAGAAGTCTCTCGGCCCGACGGGGTCATTCAGCAGGACGTGAACGTCCTCGCTGCCCAACGCGCCGACCAGGTACTCGCTGCCAAGCCGCCGCCCCCAGTCGTCTCCCGCGCCGCTCATCCCGCAGTCCGGGCAGCCTGAGCAGTCCCAGTCCTGGCGGGGGCCTCGAAACCTCGGCAACACAGCGGAACCACCGCACCCCACCGGCCCGACTCCTGATCACTGCCAAAACCGCCAGCGGTCAAGTTTCGGCCACACACGACTACGAAGAGGCATGCCCTTCAAGGCCGAGCAGCCCACCCGAGCGGGGCCTCGGCACGATTTCTGGTCATCTCGCAGCAATACGCTCCCTTGCCACCCCTTGCCATCGCATTCTGTAGGCGAATGCATACGTATCGTGATCGCCCCGTCAGACGGGGCACGCAAAGGGCGGCG